>JBAUBA010000123.1:0-7449 GCA_049676265.1 Atribacterota bacterium | reverse complement strand
TAAAAAAGAATACCATAAGAGACAGGATTGGTTTTATATGGAGGCAAAGATGAGTATTTTATTAATAAAAGATGGAGAAGTCTATGCACCTGAACATAAAGGGAAAAAAGATATACTGGTTATCAATGACAAAATCGTTTTTATTGACCAAAATATATTAACGTCAGCATTAAATGTAATTGATAAAAATATAAAAATTATTAATGCTTCTAAGTGTATCATCATTCCCGGCCATATTGACCAACATGTTCATATTAATGGCGCCGGTGGCGAGGGGGGACCTCAATATCGAACTCCGCCTGTCCCATTCAGTGAATTTGTGAAAGCAGGTATAACATCAGTGGTAGGGTTGTTGGGTACAGATGGATTTGCCAGATCATTAAAAGCCCTTTTGATGAAGGCAAGGGCATTGGAACAAGAAGGCATCAGTACCTGGATATATACCGGGGCATACGAATATCCTTCACCAACAATTACCGAAAGCGTTTTATCTGATATTATTTTAATTGATAAGGTTATTGGTTTAAAAATAGCTTTGTCCGACCATCGGGCTTCCCATCCCACGGTAGATGAATTTAGACGAGCCACCTCTGAGGCAAGAGCCGGTGGAGTACTTGCGGGAAAAGCAGGTGTGGTTCATATACATATGGGAGGTGAAAAACAGGGTTTAAGTTACTTGTTTGATATAATTGGAAACACGGAAATACCCATAGAACAGTTTGCGCCAACTCATTTAAATAAAAAAGATAAAGAGCTTTTTAAGCAAGTTGTGGAATTTGGCAAAATGGGTGGATATATAGATTTAACTGCCGGTGTTTCAGAGGAAGAAAAATCGAGTAAATCCATAAAACCCGGCAAAGCTATTAAAAGACTACTGAAAAATGGTGTTTCAATAGAAAAAATTACAATTAGTTCCGATGGCAATGGCAGTCTCCCAAAGTTTAATGAAAAGAAAGAGTTTGTTGGTATGCGTATTGCATCAGTCTCGTCTCTGCATAAGGAATTTATTAATATGGTAAAAGAAGATAATATTCCTATAGAAGAGGCGATTCATGTAACTTCTACAAATATTGCTAAACATTTAAAATTGGATAAAAAGGGAGAAATAAGAACAGGAAAGGATGCAGATATTATCGTTTTGGATAGAGATACGCTTAAAATAAAACATGTTATTGCCCGAGGTAAAACGTTAATGGAAGATGAAGAGGTCGTAAAATTTGGAATCTTTGAAAAAGAATAATGTCATGGGATGATTAATCTGAATGTAAATTGAGGATTTGGCTAATGATAAAAAAAGCAATGCAACCACCTGTATGTGCCCCGAAAGTCGAAGAGTTTATGTTGAAACCGGAATACTGGATAAAAAAAATCGGGGATGCAGAAAAACTAATTTTAAATAATGAAGAGATAATAGAATTCAATAAAAAATCCTTTAGAAAAATGAAATTCAAAGGATTTGAAGAATGGTTATATGATTTGGAAACATATCCTAAAACAATAACCGGAGAAGAATTATTAAATACCATGAAAACCTATTCCTCCGAGGAAGTATTTCCCAGCAAGACTTGCTATGATATCCACGCTAAAAAAATTTCGAAAACGGTCAAGAAAGAAGTGTTGTATCAATCTAATTTTGACGGTATAGCTGATGAAATCCGAGTAGAATGGGGCATGATGGTAAAGAGAGAAGACGTAAAAGCTTTCCCTACGGATACTGTATTTGCCGAAGAATCAGAAGCTATCGATTTTGATCTTTTCCAGTTGACCATCCTGCCAGTGGGGAGTCCTGTAGTAATTTTACATCAAAGCAAAAACGGAAAGTGGTATTATATTCAAAGCATGATTTATAAAGGGTGGGTTAAAAAAGAAAACATCGCTCTGGCAAAAAACAAAAAAGAAATATTTGATTATGCAAATTCAGATAAATTCTTAATTGTTACAGAGAGCAGAATCGAGACAGAGCCCAATCCTTTCATAAAGGAAATATCCAATATTTTATTTCAAATGGGAGATAAGATTCCTTTAATCGAATTTGATGAAATTCCGGAATCGATTCCTATTAATAATTTACACGCTCAATCTCCACACGGTTGTTATGTCGTAAAAATTCCGGTCAAAGATGAAGAAGGACACCTTGAATTTAGATTAGCTTTAATTGCCCGTTCCAATGATATCTGTGAAGGTTATCTTTCTTATACCAGAGGAAATATCATCCGGCAGGCATTCAAATTGTTAGGAGAAAGATACGGGTGGAACGGTATGTTTAAAAGAAGAGATTGTTCCCAGTTTATTATGAATGTTTATAAAACCATGAATATTATTATTCCCAGTTACACCCGAATGCAGGAGGAAGGAGCAGCCGGAAAATCGATTAAATTTAGTGGTTCTATTCAAAGAAGAGAGAGCGTATTAAATATATTGCAACCCGGTGACCCTATCCATTTAAAAGGACATGTGGTCATGTATTTGGGTAAGGTTGGAGAAAATCATTATATTATCCACTCAGGTTCCGGATATGGGATAAAAAGTAAAGATGGAAGGACAAAACCGGTAACCGTTCACGGGACTTTTATTTCTGAAGTACACCAATTGCTTATGAGCGAAGAAAAGAGCTATTTGGAGGCATTCACAACTGCCCAAAATTTTCTGTAATGATTCATTGTATTATTTTTATGAGGAGGTGGTGACATAAAAAGACTAAATGTGAAATGATTAAAATTCAAAAGAGGCGATGCCAAAGAAAAAATTATTGATTTTTTGTAAAAAGTAAATAATTTTTAAAGGAGTGTTTTATTATGTTAAAAAAAACATATCTATGGACAATATTAATCGTATTGTTTCTTTCCTTGACCTGCATCACCAATGCAGCTACTCCAAAAGATGTTTTGGTTATGGGAGCCAATACAGAAATATTTATTACCTGTGATCCGGGAATATCTTTTGAGGTTTTACCTAATGCGACAGTAGCAAATTTATATGCCGGTCTCGTAAAAGTTATCGTGGAGGATGAAAAATTCGTCACCATCCCTGAGCTTGCTGAGAGTTGGGAAGTTGCTCCGGATGGCAAAACCTGGACATTCCATTTACGGAAAGGATTGGTTTTTGCCAATGGAGACCCATTAAAATCAGATGCAGTTGTTTACTCTTATCAAAGGGTTTTAAAACTTGCCAAATCTCCCGCCTGGTTATTTTCTGACGTATTGGGATTGACAGAGGAAAGCATTTCCGCTCCCGATGATTATACCGTAAAAATAGTCACCAATGGTGCTCCTTCGAATGTTGTACTCACCATGATGGGTAATACTTTAAGTGGTGTTCTAAATCCGAAGGTAGTAAAAGAGCATGAAGTCGATGGAGATATGGGAGAACTATGGCTTACCGACCACAGCGCAGGTGCGGGCCCCTATGTCCTTGAGCAATGGGAACGAAAGATAAAGGTAGTGTTTAAAGCCAATGAGAATTATTGGAGGGGAGTAGCCCGGATTAAGACGATCATTATCCAGGATATTCCGGAACCTACCGACCAGCTTTTATTGCTGAAAAAAGGAGATATCGATGTAGCGTGGGACTTGACCGCCGAACAAGCCAATTCCTTAAAAGGTGATCCTGATGTTTCTATTGCTTCTACTCCCGGACAGAGTGACGAGTATGTCGGCATGAATGCCGGATGGGGACCTTTTAAAGATGTAAGGGTAAGGCAAGCAGTAAAATATGCCATTGACTATGATGCCATTATTAATAAGGTAATGAACGGCTTTGCAATAAACAATCAACAATTTTTGCCGGTAGGATATTTTGGCTATGTTGAGAACAATCCTTACTACCAGGATATTGAAAAAGCAAAAGAATTGATGGCTGAAGCAGGATACGCTGATGGTTTCGATGTAGAATTAGTCACAAATACCACGGAACGTCGAAGAACCGAAGCAGTAGTGGTTCAGGAAAATCTTGCCAAAATAGGGATAAGAGCAGAAATAAATGTAATGCAAGCGTCACAAATGTATGCAAAATTTAGGGAACAAGGATTGCAAATGATTATTGCAGGTTGGGGGGTTGATTATCCGGATGCAGATGCCCTGGCGAATCCTTTTGCCAATCATCGAGTGAAACAACTTGCCTGGAGATGTGTCTGGCTTGATGATTATGCTGCTGATCTTGTCGAGGCTGCGAGTGTAGAAATCAATGAAGACAGGCGATTCCAAATGTACCAGGATCTTACCAATTACTGGCATATGTATGGCCCCTTTGCCATGATGTATCAACCGATTCAATTCTGGGGAGTAAGAAATGAAGTAAAAAATTATGATAAGGCTGCCGAAGGTTATTCTGTGCATTTTGACCTAACCGAAATTTACAAATAACCATTGTTATATAAATTGAAGTTTTAAAAGGAAGAATTGTAATTCATCTGTGAATAGCGGTTTTAGTATTGACATCCAGATACCTTAAAGATGATTTTCTATTCTAAAACCGCTATTATTTTAAAAAAATGATTGATTTTAAAGATTTAGAGAAATAAAGGAAGATATTCAATGAAACTGGGAGCTTATATTCTGAAAAGGATTTTTTTAATGGTTATTGTTATGCTGGGGGTAGCGACCATCGTTTTTTTTATTACCCATATTATTCCTGCAGACCCGGTAGGTGCCATATTAGGGGGGAATGCACCCATAGAACGCGTTGACGAAATGAGACATCAACTTGGTTTGGATAAACCGATAACCATTCAGTTCATTGATTATATAAAAGATATAGTTCATGCAGATTTTGGAATATCTCTCAAATCAAATCGACCGGTGTTAACCGATATCGTCAATTATTTCCCGGCGACCATTGAATTAGCCGTTGCTTCCATGCTTTTTGCAGTATTGGTTGGCGTACTTCTCGGTATATTTTCTGCCATCTATCGAAATAAGTCTATTGACCATTTTTCAAGAGTTTTCTCAATATTAGGTGTTTCCATGCCGGTTTTTTGGCTTGGTTTATTATTATTATTATTATTTTATTACCATTTGGATTTGCTTCCCGGTGGAGGGAGAAACAGCCTTTTTATCTTTCCCTTGCGTATTACAGGTTTTGTTCTCCTGGATTCCCTACTCGCGGGCAATTGGGCTGCTTTTTGGGATGGGCTTAGCCATATTGTACTTCCTGCTTTTGTTCTCGGTTATGCTTCAGCAGCATCAATAGCAAGAATAATGAGAGCAAGCATGCTGGATATTCTAAGACAAGATTTTATAAGGACTGCCAAATCCAAGGGGCTTTCAAAAAGGGTGGTCATCTATCGTCATGCCCTTAAGAATGCATTGATACCTGTTGTGACCATCATAGGACTTTCTTTCGGGAGTCTTTTAAGTGGTGCTGTGCTTACGGAAACTATTTTTAGCTGGCCCGGCTTGGGAAGATATATCGTTAATGCTTTACTGGTATTGGATTATCCGGCGGTAACCGGAGGGACGTTGTTTATTGCCTTTGTATATTCTCTTGCAAATTTAGTGGTTGATATATCTTATGCTGCTCTTGACCCAAGGATGAGAGTATAAAGAAAGGAGTAATTGAAATTGGTAAATACGGTAAAAAATATTGGGCAAAAAGAAAAAATGAAATTATTTCTTGAACAAAGGAAGCCCATTATTGAAGATTGGAAACATACTTTCTATTTATGGAAAAGTACTCCTCTTGCCATGATTGGAACTGTAGTAATACTTATATTTTTAAGTATTGCTATCTTTGCACCGTTGTTAACTTCTTACAACCCTACTGCTCAAAATATGAATGAGAGATTACTTTCTCCGAGTGCCCAGCATATTTTCGGTACAGATCAATATGGTCGGGATGTATTTTGCCGAGTTGTTTACGGTGCAAGGGTTGAGGTGTGGATTATTTTTATTGTTTCAATTATTAGCGTGATGATTGGTATCGTTGTTGGTATTACTGCCGGTTACTTTGGGGGCGCTGTTGATGAAATTCTCATGAGAATAACAGATATGTTTTTAGCCTTCCCAAGATTAGTTTTGGCAATGGCGTTGACTGCAGCACTTGGTCCAAATCTGACTAATACGATGATAGCCATCGCCTTGGTGGATTGGACAGTGTATGCGAGACTCGGAAGGGCAGAAGCAATGAAAGTAAAGTCCCAACCATATATTGAGGCAATAAGGGCAATAGGGGCGAATGATTTTAGAATCATTGTTTTTCATGTTTTGCCCATGTCCATATCCCCGGTGATCGTTCAACTTACTTTAAGGATGGGAACCATTATTCTTACCGCGGCAGGTCTTGGATTTCTTGGTCTTGGGGCACAACCTCCAACGCCGGAATGGGGAGCCATTGTCAGTGATGGACGAAGTTATCTTGTAGACCAGTGGTGGATAACTACTTTTCCGGGTATGGCCATTGCTTTTGTCGTTTTAGGTTTTAATCTTTTAGGTGATGGTATTAGAGACATATTAGACCCGAGGCTTAGGAGGTAAAAGATGCAAAAGATGAGAGGGAATCTCTTAAATATCAGTAAACTTAATGTGGTCTTTTATACTTATCGCGGAATCATTAAAGCATTAAATGGCGTAGAACTATGGATGAACAAAGGTGAAAGGCTTGGCATTGTTGGGGAAACGGGATGCGGTAAGTCCGTAACGGCATTATCCATCATGGGCTTGATAGAACAACCGGGTGAAATTATTGAAGGAGATATTCTATTTGAAGATAAACTATTGACTTCCATGGAAGAAACTTCATTAATTAATCTTCGGGGTAAAGAGATATCGATGATCTTTCAGGAACCGAATGCTGCCCTGAATCCGGTAATGAAAGTAGGATTTCAGATTGCGGAAAGTATCGGCAAGGTAAAGAATAAGAAGATAGGGAAGGAAGTATATGTAGAGGTTAGAAGAATGTTGGAAATCGCAGGCCTTGATTGGGAAAGAACCATCAATCTTTATCCTCACGAATTAAGCGGAGGCATGGCACAAAGGGTTATGATAGCCATGGCTCTATCTTCCAATCCAAAACTGCTCATAGCAGATGAACCGACTTCTGCCCTTGATGTGACCATACAAGCGCAAATCCTTAAGCTTCTTGATGAATTAGTGAAGAAATTTGGTAATGCGGTGATATTAATTACCCATGATATGGGAGTTGCAGCGGAATTCTGTGATAAAATGGCGGTCATGTATGCCGGAAACATGGTTGAATACGCCAGGACGACAAGTATTTTTGAAAATCCTCATCATCCTTATACCAAAGGGCTTCTAAAAGCGGTTCCGAAAATTGGTAGGACAGATGAACTTCAGAGCATACAGGGAATGGTACCGGATTTAGCCGAACCACCTTCCGGTTGTCGTTTTCACCCAAGATGCAAGCATACTATGGATATTTGCCGAGAAGATTTTCCACCTCTGGTAGAAATAAAATCCGGTCATTATGTAGCCTGTTATTTATATGGGAAGGAAG
>JBAUBA010000122.1:0-1686 GCA_049676265.1 Atribacterota bacterium | reverse complement strand
AAGAAAGCACATTTAAACTTTTATCTGCCAGTAATAATGCCAAAATAACTCCTATTAAGGAAAAAGGAACAGAAAACATGACAGCAAGGGGCATTAAAAGGGATTCAAACTGAGCAGCAATAATCATATAAACCAGGATAATGGATAAAACCAATGCCAGGGCAAGCTGCAAAAATGACTCTTGCATTTCTTTGTTTTCTCCAACAAATTCATAGCGATAATCCTCGGGCAACACTAATTTTTCCAATTGCTTCTGAGCATCCTGAATCACTTTCCCTAAAACACGGCCACTGATATTTCCGGAAACATTCACTACCCGCTGCTGATTTTCACGGTCAATCCCTTTGGGTCCGGAACCCACTGTTACTTCTGCAATTTCCTTTAAAGGAATCTGTAATCCAACGCTGGAGCTAATCAGAAGATTTTCCACTTCCTCTATGCTGTTTCTATCTTCCTCCTCCAATCTAATCCGAATATTGATTTGTTCTCCTTTTTCCTGATAAATACTGGCAACCCTGCCTAAAAGAGCATCATGGACGGTAGAAGCAATCTGAGCAGTATTTAAACCATAGAGATTTGCTTTTTCGCGGTCAATATTCACATGTAATTCCGGACGTACATCTTCTACACTGCTCTCCAGGTCATGTACTCCTTCTACTTCTGAGATAGATATCAAAATACGATTGGCGATATTTTCCAATTCATCCAGCGAATCACCGGATATTTTTACTTCTAAATCCGACCCTGAGGAAAATGACATACTTTGTTCCGAAAATTTTATTTGCGCATCCGGGTAAGTGCCAATTTTTTGTCTTAATTCGTTAATGACCTGCGCCATGCTTCTATCTCTCTTGTTCTGTTCCAACAGATTAACCATAATGGTGCCGCTATTGCCGCCTTCGGTACTAAATCCCATGCCACCGGAACCCTCTCCTGCAGTAGTTAATATACTTTTTATTTCCGGTATTCCCAAGACAATTTTTTCCACCTCACTCACAACTTCACTGGTCGTTTCCAGATTCGTCCCGGTAGGTAAAGTAATATTAATATTAAATTGCCCCTGGTCGCTCGATGGAATGAACTCTGTTCCTAAAAAGGGTATTAACATGATGGACCCGACAAAAATAATCACTGCCAGAATAAATACAATCCCCCGATGTCTTAAAGACCAGCCAAGCAATCTACTATATTCTTCTCTCACAAAATTAAAAATTCTTCCACCCTGATTCATAGAATTTTGAACCAAATTTTCTTTAGAAGTAGATGGGCTATTATCCTTCACTTTAAAGCGTAAAATTTTTGAAGAAAGCATAGGAACAAGGGTTAAAGCCACCAACAAAGAGGTTAAAAGAGAAAAAGTAATGGTATACCCCATGGGCCTAAATAATTCACTGGCAATTCCCTGAACATATACAATAGGTAAAAATACAGCAATAGTAGTAAAAGTGGAAGCAGAAATTGCTGTGCCTACCTCACTGGCACCCAGGCAAGCAGATTCTTTAATATCGGTTCCTAACTCTCTATACCTGAATATATTTTCCAAAACGACAATGGAATTGTCCACCATCATACCGATTCCCAGGGCTAAACCTCCCAGAGTCATCATATTCAAGGTTAAATTGGAAAAATAAAGCAGAGTAAAAGTAAAAATCAAAGAAATAGGTATGGCAAAACCAATAATTAATG
>JBAUBA010000121.1:0-2723 GCA_049676265.1 Atribacterota bacterium | reverse complement strand
AAAAGAGATAGATCAAATCAGAAGTTATAATAGTTATGAGTTATAGAAATGAAAAAGACTAATGCTTCCAGAATTTTAGATAAATTGAAAATTCCCTATGAAATTTTAGAATATGAAGTGGACGACGAACAGGACCTCAGTGCAGAAAATGCCGCTCAGAAGATGGGACAACCCTTAAAACAGGTATTTAAAACACTGGTAATTCGAGGGGATAGGACCGGAATATTAGTGGCGTGTATTCCCGGAGGGGCGGAACTTAATCTGAAGGTCCTTGCTTCTATAAGTGGAAACAAAAAAGTAGAAATGACCCACTTAAAGGAGATAAAATCATTAACCGGTTATATTCGGGGAGGGGTTTCGCCTTTAGCAATGAAAAAAAATTATCCAACCTACATCGAGGAAAGCGCTTTCCAATTTCCTTTTATTATATTCAGTGCGGGAGTTCGGGGTGTGCAATTAAAGGCTAATCCCCATGATTTGTTAAAAGCAATCCAAGTAATTTCCGGTAAATTAACCATGAGATGATTTTTATTGGGCTATGGAGGAATTATTTAGACAAACATCTCAGTGAGAGGTAAAATAAAAAGGTGACAAAGGACCGTCCCCTGTCACCATTGGTGGAAGGGTAGAATAGAAAAATGACAGAGAACCGTCCCCTGGTGCATTTTTTAAAGAGAATATGTCGGGAGAATTTAACCGGCAAGAAAAATTTAATTATGCCTTCTTATTTGGACGGTAATACCTTAAAAAAAAGCTTATCCAGAGAAGGTTTTTTTGCCTTGAACCTGAATATCACTACCCTTTTCGACCTGGCCAGGGATTACTGTGATGATTATATCTCTAAAAATAAATTAAAAATTTTAGACAATTCTTTAGGACAGATATTCCTGCTTCAGATATTAAAGAAATTATCCCGGAAAAAATTACTGAATTATTTTCAACCTCCAACCTTTTCTCCCGGAATCAGCCGCTCGATTTATTTGGCCCTAAAAGAACTAAGAATAGCAGATTTTTCTTCCCGAAATTTTCCGCACTCTGCGATAGTTATTTCTAAAAAGAGCGAAGACTTACTTAAGATAATGCAGGGGTATGAGAAAATATTAAAAAAACAAAATTATGTTGATGAGGCGGATATCTATCTTCAGGCGGTTAAATATAAGAAAAAGAATCAGCTGAAAAAAGAGCTATTTATTGTGCCCTCTAATATCGAATTAAATTATCTGGAGGAAGTCTTTTTTAGGAAAATTATATTACCGGGAACAAAGGTTATCTATTTGCCCACCCCGGGAAATTTAAAAAAACCAACCTCTTTTTATTTTTCTGAATCCTATAAAGAAGAAGAAAGTTATTCGGAAAACCCGCTTGATTATTTATACGATATAGATAAAATACCATCCAATCTGCCCGGAAAACTTAATATTGAGTTAATCCAGTCTCACGGAGAATTTAATGAAGTAAAAACAATTATCCGAAAGATAAAATCCCAAAACATCCCTTTAGACGAAGTGAGTATTTTTTATACTGTGCAGGAACCCTATTCCCAATATCTCTATCAGCTGTCCAGACAATATTCCTTAAATATTACTTTTGGCAACGGGATAAGCATTAAAAATACCTCTCCGGCAAAACTATTTTTTGCCCTGATTGATTGGATGCGAGATAATTACAGTATAGCAAAATTATATTTTTTACTAACCGGGGGTAATTTTGAGTTTAAAAACCAGCAGTCGAATCCGGATATTCCTACTCCCCAACGAGTGGCTTCTTTGCTGCGCAATTCTCCGATTGGACGCAAAAGGAATCGATATATCAAGGGAATAGATTTAGTTATAAAACAGTTGGAAAGAGAGATCGAGCAGGTATCCGAAGACAGGCAAGAGAGATATCACAAAAAGCTAAAGGACCTTTTTTGGACAAAAGAATTTATAACCCAAATTTTCCATGAGTTACCTCAAGAGAATTTTGATTATACTATCTCACCAAAACAGATTGCTCAGGGGCTTATAAATATTGTTACCGATTATAGTAAAATAGATGAAGAAAATAATTTAGACGAAGAAGCGATAAAAAGGATAAAAGAGAGGTTAGCTATTTTAATTGGAAGTGAATATCCCCTTCCCGATATGCCCGTAAATGAAGCCCTTCCCCTGATAACTGATTTAATTAAAAATGAACGGGTGAACTGTTCGGAGCCGAGAGGAGGCTGTCTGCATACTGCCAGCTATAAAAAAGGAATTTGGCTTAACCGCCCATATAATTTTATTGTAGGAATGGATTCTGCAAAATTTCCCGATTCAGCGCACGACGGATCTATTTTACTGGATGCCGAGAAAAAAAGTACTGACCGCATTAATCCCAACAAAGAAAAAGGCAAAGAGAGCCGATATAAGATGCTTCAATTGCTTACCTCTCTTAAAGGTAAAATTATTCTTTCCTATTCCCATTTTGATACTCAAGGCAATAGGGAATTAGCCCCATCGAGTTTAATGCTGCAGTTATACCGTTTAAAAACCGGGGATAAACAGAAAGATTATTCTGATTTTTACAGCAGTTTTCAAGATACTTCCGGGTTCATTCCAGGTAAACCCCGGGAAATTCTTGATTCCGCAGATTGGTTCTTATATTCTACAAGACATAGCTTTTTGGATATCGCTCCCCTTTTTGAGCATCTTTACCCTGCCCTATCCGAAGGTTTTTATGCCGCCGGACAGAGAGAAAAAGAA
>JBAUBA010000120.1:0-5911 GCA_049676265.1 Atribacterota bacterium | reverse complement strand
GATTTATCATATAATGGATTGCAGTCTGCCGGAGTGGCGGAATAGGTAGACGCACAGGACTTAAAATCCTGCGAGCTGTAAGGTTCGTGCCGGTTCGATTCCGGCCTCCGGCACCTATAATGGTAAAGATCGATTGGTAAACTTGGCTTTGTTTGAAAAAAATGTTAAAATTGTTATGTACAAAATAAATATTTTACAAATATCAAAATACGGCGCGGGGTGGAGCAGTCAGGTAGCTCGTCAGGCTCATAACCTGAAGGTCGGTGGTTCGAATCCGCCCCCCGCAACCAATTTTTAAAACCTCTTATTTAAAATGATAGGGGTTTTTTGTTAATGTAATGTCTCTTGATTCGTTAGTTAGTTACTTAGTTAGCTAGTTAATTAGTTAATAAATTGTTACTATTGCACTAGCTAACCAGAAAACCAATTAACTAATTTATCTTGCATTTTGCATTTGAAACTAACGACTATTTACTAACGACTAGTCTTAGGCGGTGTAGCTCAGATGGCTAGAGCATGCGGTTCATACCCGCAGGGTCCTGAGTTCGAATCTCAGCACCGCCACCAAAAATATTTATCTCAAAATTAAAGGCTTTTCTAATTAGAAAGGCCTTTAATTACAAAAGGATAAAAAATGTTAGAAGAGAAGATTTTGCAAACTATAAAAAAGTTTGATATGCTCTCTTTCAATGACAGAGTCCTGATAGGTGTATCAGGAGGTCCTGACTCAGTAACCCTTCTACAGGTTTTATTATCTCTTAAAAAGAGATACAACCTATCGTTTTTTATTGCTCATCTTGATCATATGCTTAGAGGAGAAGAATCAGATGAAGATGCAAATTTTGTTAAAAATTTAGCCCAAGAGTCAGGTTTGCCTTGCGAAGTGAAAAGCTGTAATTTAACAGAGATTGTTCAGAAAGAGCATCTAAGCATAGAAGAAGCTGCCCGTAAATATAGATATAAATTTTATTCAGAAACTGCCAATAAATTTAAGGCAAACAAGATTGCCTTGGGTCATAACGCTGATGATCAGGTAGAAACTGTTATGATGAGATTTTTAAGAGGAAGTGGATTAGAGGGTTTGATGGGAATCCCTCCGGTGCGAGGCAAAATAATTAGACCTTTGATAGAGTGCAGCAGAGGAGAGATTGAAGAATACTGTAAAGAAAATAAAATAGAGTATAGGGTAGATTCGAGCAATAAAGAAATTGTATATTTTAGAAATAAAATTAGATTAGAGCTTTTTCCTTTGCTTTCCGAAGGTTATAATAATAATATAAAAGATATTATACTGCGTCTCAGGAGTATAATTAGTGAAGTTTCGGTATATCTAAGCCAAGAGACAGAATTGCTTTTTAAAGAAGTTGCATGGCGAGAAAGTCCCGAAACGGTAATTATTGATTTAAAAAAATTTACCTCTCTCCCCCTGGCTTTAAAGAGAAGGATAATTAGAAAATCTATTGAAGTTGTAAAGGGAGATCTTTATTCCATAAGCTTTAGACATAGCAATGAAATATTAAAACTTACTGAGTGCCAGCTGGGTGAAAAAGAAATTTATCTCCCGGATAATTTAATGGTCAAGAAGATTTATAACAAAATAATGATTTACAAAAAGAGGATTTCCAAAGATCAAACAGAGAAGATACCTACCTTTTGGGAATACGATATATTAATTCCAGGGAAAACAGAGATTAAATCTTTAGGCATAAAGGCTGAAATAAAAAAATTAGATTCTGCAGACATAAAATCTTCTTTATACTTTACTAGAAAAAAACTTAAAGGGGAATTTCTGGAATTTATTGATTATAATAAAGTTAAGCTTCCTCTTAAATTAAGGAATAGACGGAGCGGAGATAAATTTTATCCCTTAAAGATGAAGGGCTTAAAAAAAGTTAAAGATTATTTTATTGATAATAAAATTCCTAAAAGTCATCGAGATTTCATTCCTATATTGGTTGATAATGAAGATCAAATAATTTGGATTATGGGAATGAGACTGGATGATCGGGTAAAAATTAATTCTGATACCAAAAAAGTGCTCTGTGTAAAAATAAAAATAAAAAATAATTTTTTGCAGGAATATTTTTGATTTTAATAAGGAAGGAGAAAAAATGCTAAAGAATAATGAAATTGATGAAATTTTAATCACAGAAGAAGAAATTAGAGAAAAAATTACCGAATTAGGGAAAAAGATAACCCGGGACTATCAAGGCAAAGATCTGGTCTTTATAGGTGTATTAAGGGGAGCCGTAATATTTATGTCAGATTTAGCTCGAGCAATTTCAATTCCCATGATATTTGATTTTATGGCTATTTCCAGTTATGGGGCAGCTACAGAATCTTCGGGAGTAGTAAGGATATTAAAAGATCTGGATGAAAGTATTGCAGGGAAAGATGTTTTAATAGTTGAAGATATAGTGGATACCGGATTGACCCTTGATTATTTGTTTAGAATTTTGAAATCACGAAAACCTGCTAGCTTAAAGGTTTGTACTCTTTTAACTAAAAGTGCCAGAAGGAAAGTTAAGGTTAGAGTTGATTATTTAGGATTCGATATTCCTAATAAATTTGTAGTTGGTTATGGTTTGGATTATGCAGGCAAGTTTAGAAATGTTCCTTTTATTTTTACCCTTAATCCCAAAATATACAAGGGAGAGCTGAAGTAAGTATTAGTCGCTAATGAATAGTTATTCGTATTGCATATTGTTTTAGAATTTATTTTGATGGTTTTTTTGTACACAAGAAAATTACATTTTAAATTATATTTTCTTTAAGCTTTGTTATTTTACTTGTCCTGTTTTACGCGATACGCGATACGCGATACGATTTTATGATTGTGTTTGTTTTTATATAGGAAATATGCTAAAATTATTTTACGATAAGAGTTATAAAATAAGTTTATTATAAGAAATTTTTGAAAAAAGGAGAAATTTTTCTTGGCTAAAATACCTAACTTTAATAAAAAAGACTCAAAAGGAAATAAAAATTATAGAAACATCGGTCTATACTTACTGATGTTAATTATTACAGTTTCAATTATAAGTTCATTTTTTGAGCCCAAATCTGCTACTCAACAGGAACTTACCTATTCTGAATTTTTAAAAGAAGTTGAAATAAATAATGTATCTAAAGTAACCATTGTTGATAATTCAATTACTGGTATACTTATGAATGGCACAGAATTCTTTACTTATTCACCTGATGACCCGGAGATGATAAATACCCTTCGAAGTAAAAACGTGATAATAGAAGCTAAACCTCCAGTAAAGGTATCCTGGTGGATGCAGTTACTTTCATCTTTATTGCCCATGCTTTTAATCATTGGAATTTGGTTATTTATGATACAACAGATGCAAGGCGGAGGGAATAAAGTTATGTCCTTTGGAAAAAGCAAGGCCAAGCTTTTAGGGAAAGAGACCCCCAAAGTAACCTTTAAAGATGTAGCTGGAATTGATGAAGCAGCAGAGGAAGTTCAAGAAGTAATTGACTTTTTAAAAAATCCTGCTAAATTTAAGAAATTGGGTGCAAAAATACCCAGAGGGATTTTACTTTATGGACCACCAGGGGTAGGTAAAACCTTACTGGCTCGGGCTATCGCTGGTGAGGCAGGGGTTTCGTTCTTTAGTATTAGCGGCTCTGATTTTGTGGAGATGTTTGTAGGAGTTGGTGCTTCTCGAGTAAGAGATTTATTTAAACAAGCAAAGACTAATGCCCCTTGTATTATTTTTATGGATGAAATCGATGCGGTAGGAAGACATCGGGGAGCCGGTTTAGGCGGAGGGCATGATGAGAGAGAGCAGACCTTAAACCAACTATTGGTAGAAATGGATGGTTTTGATCAAAATATAGGTGTAATAATGGTCGCTGCCACTAACCGTCCGGATATCTTAGATCCTGCACTACTGCGGCCGGGAAGATTTGATAGGCGGATTGTCATAGATAGGCCTGATATAGTAGGACGGGAAGGAATTTTAAAAATCCATGCCCGAGGTAAACCCTTAGCTAAAGATGTGGATATTAAGGTTTTAGCCAGAAGGACTCCCGGTTTTGTGGGTTCTGATTTAGCCAATATGGTAAATGAAGCTGCCCTATTGGCCTCCAGAGAGGGTAATAATGAAATCGGAATGGAAGAATTCGAAGCTGCTATAGATCGGGTTATTGCCGGACCAGAAAGAAAGAGTAGGCTAATTAGCGATAAAGAGAAAGAGATCATTGCTTATCATGAGTCGGGACATGCTATTGTGGCTAAAATGTTACCTAATTGTGATCCAGTGCATAAAGTTTCCATTATCCCCCGAGGAAATGCTATTTTAGGTTATACCTTACAACTTCCTACCCAGGATAGATACCTAATTAGTAAATTAGAATTAATGGATAAATTAGCAGTTTTATTGGGGGGTAGAGTAGCTGAAGATTTAATATTTAAAGATGTAACTACGGGAGCGCAGAATGACCTGGAAAGAGCTACTAAGATTGCCCGTCAGATGATAACTGAATATGGAATGAGTGAGGCTTTAGGACCTGTTACTTTAGGAAGAAAAGAACATGAAATATTTTTAGGCAGAGATATTTCCGAACAACGTGATTATAGTGAAGAGATCGCCAATAAAATAGACAAAGAAGTTAGAAAAATTGTTGAAAGTGCTTATTCTAAAGCCAAAGATATTTTAACTAAAAATAAAAGCAAATTGAAAAAGATTGCTCGTAATCTAATTAAAAGAGAAACTTTAGAAGGAAAAGAATTGGATGATTTATTAAATGGTGTAAAGTTAGCTAATCTAACCAAGTTTCAAGCAAACTTTTTATTAATTTGAAAATAATTAGTCGTTAGTGTTTAGTTAGCGTAGAGCTTGTAGCGTTTAGCGTATAGGATATTAGTTATCCAGTGAAAATAGTCGTTAGTCGTTAGTATTTAGTCGTTAGTATAAAATGAAAAATACAAGACTAGTTTCAGTTTAGAGTTTTTAAGTCATTAATTTCAGTTTAATCTGAATTCTGGCTTCTCTTTTCTTTCTTTACTAAATACTATTCACTAACGACTAGTCTATCTTGCAATTTGTATTTTTAAACCGAAAAGCGATAACTGAAAACATGTATTTATTACTTGATACTTAAATGATTTAAAAAATTTCATAATCTCTTAAAATATTTTTAATTAAAGAGGTGAATTGAAATGAAAGAGAAAGATGTAAGCCCTACCAAAGAAAGAGAAAGCCAGGAAGAGGTAGGGAAGAAAAAGAAGGAAGAATGGCTTAAAAAAGAGAAGATAAAGATGGTTGAACAAAGGAAAGAGTATATGAGTTATCTTAAAGGGGTAATGCACAAGAAGGGATTTAACCCGAAATTGAAGAAGGATAAATTCTTAGGTGGAGTAAGAGGAAGAGGATAAAAAATATAAAATATTTTAAAAAAAAAGAAGGATTTTCAATCTAAGATAGAGTATATATAGAAATACAGGATGTTAATTCGCCTTTTCGGGTATAAAGGACTTTTAAATAAAGTGTAATTTTAATTTGTATATTTGATTGAAAAAAACGGAAAACAGCGAAAAGGCAAATTAAATTAAAAGAGGAGGTGTAAAAAGGGAATATAAATATTTTGAAGATTTAGTTTTTAAATAAATAATTAAAAAATTAAAGGAGGAGAATGATTAATAATGAAAAGAAGCATTTTAACATTAATATTATCTTTAAGTCTAATAATAGGAGTTAGCTTGGTGGCTTTTATGGCGCCATTAACACTTGAATGGAATTTAGGTGCTGAACCCCCCACATTGGATCCCTCTTTAGCCACTGATACTACTTCGGTAGATGTAGTCGAACAACTATTTTTGGGTTTAACCGATTTTGATGATGAGACTATGGCAGTTATCCCGGAACTGGCTACTTCCTGGGAAGTATCAGAAGATGGA
>JBAUBA010000119.1:0-2711 GCA_049676265.1 Atribacterota bacterium | reverse complement strand
GGTCAAGATAACCATATTTTTTCATTGAATTTCCAGAACTGATAACCACAAGAGCTTTTTTACCCGGTAAATATGGTGTAGTAGAGAGTATATTTAATTCACCTGCTCCAAATATAATCCGAGTTGGCATGTAATAATTAAATTTTAGTTTCATTTATTCTCCTCTCACTTTTTTAAATTATTCCATCATGTCAGGTATGGGTAAAAGTCAGCTTCACAGGAGGGGGTTCCCGCTATATTAAAATTAATTCTTAGATTTTGCTTAGTTAACTTATGCAGGCCTTATTTTGCCTAACCTTTTCATAATGTCCTTCAAAGAATTGTATGCCTTCTTGTATTCTATAAAATACTGATCGTATATCTTTTTCGCTTTTTTATCAGGATAAATTGTTCTGTCGAATCGCACCCAATCTTTTATCCTTTCGTAGGAATCTAGGACACCTGTTCCAACTCCAGCTAGTAGGGCATCTCCATAAGGAGCCTCCACATTTTGGGCGAGGGTTTTTATGGGATATCCGGTTACATCCGAAAACATCTTCATCCACAATGGAGATCTGGTTGCCCCTCCTACCATAATACAATCATCTGCCAACTCTAGTCCACTTTCTAATCCTGCTTCTATATTGTGGCGCAAAGAATAAGCCACTCCTTCTAAAATTGCCCGATAAAGATGTTTCTTGGTATGGTATAAGGTTAGACCTATGATAGTCCCTTTTGCATCAGGGTCCCAGATAGGTGAACGTTCACCCATAAAATAGGGTAATAATAAAAGCCCCTCTGAACCGGGTGGGATATTTGCTGCCGCTTCATCTAAGAGTTTATAGGCCGATATATTCAATTCTTTTTCAGCTGCCATCTCTTTTTCTCCGAATTGATCTCTAAACCATCTAACGATACCACCTGCTGTTGCCGCTCCGCCAAAAGTATATATCATTTCATCATCGTAAGCCACATAAGGAAAACTGACTAATTTAGGAGACAGATGTTGTCCTTTATGAACGACCCCCCAACATATAGAGGTTCCTGCCATAGCAACATGACTTTTTTCTTCTAGGACACCGGCACTTAAAGAAGCCACCGGGGCATCTATGCCTCCGGCTACCACCGGTGTTCCTTCCAACAAACCACACAATTTTGAGGCTTCTTTTGAGATTTTGCCTACAACATCTGCAGATTTTACAATTCTTTGCGGTAACATGGATATGGGAATGCCAAGAACTTTGCACATTTCTTTTGACCAACTTCGTTTCTTTATATCAAAGACTCCGCCAATATTGCCCGCTGATGAAAAGTCTGTAATATTTTCTCCGGTTAATTTGTATATGACATAATCTTTAGGGGTTATAAACTGGGATATTTTTTTCCAATTATCCGGTTCATTATTCTTAATCCACATCATCTTGGTAAATCCATAATAAGAATCAACATAATTACCGGTAATTTCAAATATCTTATGTTTATCAACGTTTTTCTTTACCCATTGTACTTCATCCGTTGCCCGTCTATCCATCCATATAAGACAGGGTCTTATGGGATTCATATCTTTATCAACGGGGATACCAGAGCCGCCATAAAGTCCACTCAAGGCAATCCCGGCGATATCAGATAGTTTCACTTTTGATTTCTCTATTGTTTCTTTGATGGTATCAAAGGTAGCTTTTACCCATACATCCGGCCATTGTTCTGCCCAGGAAGGTTTTGGCTTTATTACATCATACTCTGAAAATGCAGAAGAGATTATTTTACCATCAGGATTTACCAGTACCGTTTTTGTACCCTGCGTACCTATATCTGTGCCTAAAAGATATTTGTTATGCATATTTTTATCTCCTTTATTGCCCATATTTTTCAACATAGTTTTTATGAAGTATATTTACCATAAACTCTGGAATAGACTGAGGTTCTCCCAGAATTTTAGCCATGATTAGAGTTTTTGCACTTTCTTCTAAAAATATTGCAGCTTTTAAAGCCTCATTAACACTTGTACCTACAGTAAAAGGTCCGTGATTTTTCATTATTATAGCTTTTGAATTGCCGATCTTCCTGACAATTTCCTTACCTATCTCTTCTTCTCCTATCAGTACAAGTTCCCCCACAGGTATATTACAACCAAAGAAATCTGCCATAGCCGTAAGGCAAACCGGAATTGGTTTACCTGTAGCAGCAAAAGCACTGGCGTAAGTAGAATGAGCATGAATGACAGCCATAACCTCTGGCATGTTTCTGTAAACGTAAAGATGGGTTGCCATATCTACGGAGGGCTTTAACTCTCCATCAATAACTTTTCCATTTAGATCAACAATTACCAAATTATCGGATGACAATTTGTCGTAAGACACTCCACTCGGTTTGATAACAACAAGACCAGTTTTAGGATCCCGAACACTTACGTTCCCGGATGTCCACATGACTAATCTGTTTTCCCAAAGGTTCATGTGCGCCTTATATACCTCTTTTTTTAGATTCTCCAGCATACTTAATTGTCCTCCCAATACAATTTTTCTTACATATTAACATAGTTAAAGCCAAAGAGAGTTTCCTTGTAAGGATACTCTCAACTAGCTTATCTTATTTTGGTAATACTTTACAAGAGCTTCTTATAATAAGCTCCGGTTGATACACAAAACACGGCTTCCTTACTTTACCATTAATCATATCCACTATCATGTGTGCAACCCGTTTGCCCATCTCTTCTTTTGGATGATTAATAG
>JBAUBA010000118.1:0-4707 GCA_049676265.1 Atribacterota bacterium | reverse complement strand
TAATTATTGAACGTTTTCCTGCTGTAAAATTAGATATTAGGGGATTTATAAAAATAAATAACCAGACTTATATTAGTCTGGAATATGGCAAGAGCGATGCTGAACTAGATATCGAAATCAAGGGAGGTCTGCTAGATGTTGAGGTCATTTCATTAACTGATTAAAGTCGTTAGTGAAGAAGCCTAGCGTATAGCGTATAGTTTGGATTAACAAAATTTGTCCTGATTAAATTAAAAAGTTAAAGCGAAAAATGAAAAACTATAATTATTATTTAAGAATCCAGAAATCAATAATCAGAAGTCAGCAGAACATGCAACTAAAATATGCTCTCATAACTTAAAACAATTCTGAATCCTGGATTCTGACTTCTAGCTTCTTTATTCTATTTTCTCAACCAGCTAATCAGGTAACCAATTAACCAGCTAACTAAATATGCCCACTCCACGAAATAATCTTAATCCGATACTATCTTTAATCTTTCCCCCTTTCTTTCTTAAATCTACGCTCTACGCTGTACCCTCCACGCTAATTTTCTTAACCGGCTAACGGTCTTACCGATATACGAAATACGATATACGACATACGAAATATTGACTTTTATTTTTTTTTCAATTATACTAAAAACGAACTGAGGAAGAAAAAGACCGAGCGAAGGACTGAAAGGTATATTTTTAAAAAGAGAATCAGTATTTGGTGAAAGCTGATAGAACACCTTTAAACTCGCCTTCAAGTCTTGTAAGCGAAAAATTAAGTTAAAATGTTAATTTAAATATAGTTTACAACGTTGACAAGCGTTAATTGTTTAATAAGAGTAGATAATGTGGGGCTGTAGCGCAGTCGGGAGCGCGCCTCCTTGGCGTGGAGGAGGTCGCGGGTTCGATTCCCGCCAGCTCCACCAAGTTATAATATATAAAATCTACTGAACAAGGGTGGTACCACGAGAAGAATCTCGTCCCTGGTAATAGTTTAATTGATTGCCTGAGACGGGATTTTTATTTTTAAGGAGGAAGATAGAGATGGAAGAAAGATATAATTTTAGAGAAGTCGAAAAAAAATGGCGGGAATATTGGAAGGAAAATAATTTTTTTAAATCTTATGTTGATTCTAAAAAACCGAAATACTATGTTTTGGAAATGTTTCCCTATCCTTCGGGCGAACCCCACATGGGACACGTGAAAAACTACGTTATCGGTGATGTAGTGGCTAGATATAAACATTCTCAAGGGTATAATATCCTGCACCCTATGGGCTGGGATGCCTTTGGTTTACCCGCAGAGAATGCTGCTATAAAAAATAAAATCCATCCTTCAATCTGGACTAAAACCAATATTCAAAAGATGAAGAATACTCTAACTAATATGAGTATCAGTTATGATTGGGATAGAGAAATAGCTACCTGTGATCCGGATTACTACAAGTGGACTCAGTGGATGTTTTTACAGTTATATAAAAAAGGATTAGCTTATAAGAAAAAAGCAGTGGTTAATTGGTGTCCTTCCTGTAATGTAGTATTAGCTAATGAACAAGTAATAGACGGAAAATGTTGGAGGTGTGATTCCGAAGTTACTAAAAAAGAGCTATCTCAATGGTTTTTCAAGATTACCGAATATGCTCAGAGATTACTTGATGACATAGAATTTTTGGAAGAATGGCCGGAAAAAGTATTAACTATGCAGAGAAATTGGATAGGCAGGAGTGAGGGAGCAAGAATTGAATTCCCTATAAAAGGGAGTGATAAGACTATTCCGGTTTTTACTACCCGGCCCGACACTCTTTACGGAGCAACTTATTTTCTATTATCTCCCGAACACCCTTTAGTAGAAGAGATAGTAAAAGATTCCCCTTTTAAAGATGAAGTTCAGAGATTCAAAAAGAAAGTGAGTAAAGAGAGCGCTATAGATAGAGTATCGGGCGTATTGGAAAAAAGAGGATGTTTCACCGGTAAATATGTAATAAATCCCCTAAATGATGAAGAGATTCCCATTTGGTTAGCAAATTATGTGTTAATGGACTATGGAACAGGTGCAGTAATGGCAGTTCCGGCTCATGACCAAAGGGATTTTGAATTTGCCAAAAAATATAATTTACCTATCAGAATAGTTATTCAACCAGAGGAGAAAAAAGTCACATCTGATACTATGGAGGCTGCTTTTGACCAGGAAGGCATTATGGTTAATTCCGGCCAATTTAATGGATTATCAAGTAGTAAGTCATTAGATATTGTAATTGATTATCTGATTAAAAAGGGCTCTGGGAAGAGGGAGGTTAATTATAGATTAAGAGACTGGCTTATTTCTCGGCAGCGTTATTGGGGAGCTCCTATCCCCATAATTTATTGTGCTGATTGCGGAATGGTTCCGGTACCCGAAAATGATTTACCGGTTGTACTTCCAGAAAATGTTGATTTCAGACCCAAAGGAATGTCACCGCTGGCAAGCAGTAAAGAATTTGTCAATACAATTTGTCCAAAATGCGGTAAGGAAGCTAAAAGAGAAACAGACACTATGGATACTTTTGTCTGTTCTTCCTGGTACTACCTTAGGTTTTGTTCTCCCAAAACTGATACCGCTCCTTTTGATGCTGATGAATTAAAATACTGGATGCCGGTAGACCAGTATATCGGTGGAGTAGAGCATGCTATATTACATTTATTGTATTCCCGGTTTTTTACTAAAGCTCTATACGATATGGGATTTGTAAATTTTAAAGAACCCTTTAAAAGACTCTTCACTCAGGGAATGGTCTGCAAAGACGGGGCAGCGATGTCTAAATCAAAAGGTAATATAGTTAATCCGGGAAAAATATTTTCAAAATTCGGCATTGATGCTACCAGAATAATGATGCTGTTTGCCGGCCCTCCGGAAGTAGATATGGAATGGACGGATAAAGGGATGGAAGGGGCATCTCGATTCTTGAATCGAGTTTGGCGGTTAATTTACAACAATATCGATTGTTTTAAAAAGCCGAAAAATAAGGAAGAAGTTTCCCCGGAAGATATAAGTGTGGAAGCTAAAAAAATAAGACAGAAGACCCACCAAACCATTAAAAAGGTTACCGAAGATATCGAAGAAAGATTTCACTTTAATACCGCCATTAGTGCCATTATGGAATTAGTCAATGAAGTGTATAAATTCCAGTTGGAAGCGGGAAAAAAACAGAGAAAAGAAGGAGATATTTTTGTTTTAAAAGAGGCTTTAGAAATGATAGTCAGGCTTTTAGGCCCGATTACTCCTCATTTCTCAGAAGAGCTATGGTATGAGACGGGTAACAAAGAAATTATTTATACACTGTCCTGGCCTGAATATAATAAGAAGATGTTAGAAGAAGAGGAAAAGCTAATTGTAGTCCAGGTAAATGGAAAGCTAAGAGGAAAATTAACAGTTCCTGCATCTTATGATGACGAGAAAATAAAAGAGGAAGCACTTTCTCTGTCAAAAATACAAGAAAAAACTGAAGGCAAAAAGATTGTAAAAGTTATTATTGTTTCTGGGAAACTGGTAAACATTGTGGTAAAATAATAAAAAATAGCGTAGAGCGAGTAGCATATAGCGTATAGGATAATTAGTCGTTAGTATTTAGTGAATGGTATTTTGTAATACAACGGAAAATGAAAAGCGCAAAATGCAAAACTATAACTTAAAATTAAAAATTAAGAAAAAAAGTTTTGAGTTTTGAATTATGGTTTTTCGCTTTTCGCTATAAGTTTTTATTTTAATCAGGACAAGCTCTTGTTAATACAAAACTATACGCTATACTATATACTAACGACTAAATTGACTAATTGGAATATTTCACAAATATTATTTTAAATTGAAGAAGGGAGAAATATTATTATGGCTACTTTTGGCGACTTAAACAGTTTTATCGGTATTGGCAGATTAACCAGAGACCCGGAATTAAGATACACGCCCGGCGGGACAGGAGTATGTAAATTTGGCATTGCCATAAACAGAACGTATCGAAATCAGGAGGGAAATAATATAGAGGAAGTTCTCTTTATAAATGTAACAACCTGGGGCAAGCAGGCAGAAAATGTTTCACAATTTCTAAAAAAAGGTAGAAGGGTTGCTATAAGCGGCGAATTAAGATCTAATAATTGGCAGGACAAAGAGGGAAATAAGAGAACTTCTTTCGAGGTTAACGCCAGAACTGTACAGTTTTTAGATTTAATGAAAGATACAGGTGCTGAAAAAGAGGGTCCCGCAGAGGACGAAGAGAACTTGCCTGATAAACCACTAAATGAAGACACTTCAATATCAGAAGAAGATATCCCGTTTTAAACTAGCGTATAGCGTAGAGCGTACAGCGGATAGTGAAGAAAAAACTAGAAGTTAAATTAGTATCTAGCGAAGAAGTAGGGGCGTATTGTATACACCCTTTTAACTAAATTAACTTGTATCTTGCATTTTATATTTAAAGCTACAGACTAATTTGTATTTCGTATCTCGTGAATCGTATCTCGCAAAGAAAAAAGGAAATAGTAATATTTAATATACAAGGGGCATGATGCATCGCATCTCCACTCCTGAATCATGATTTTTTTAACGCAATACTCGATACGCAATACGCAATACGAGACACTAACGACTAATTTAATTGGTGAATTGGAAAATTGGCGGATTGGTGAATTCAATATGATTGATAAGTCGAACAGGTAATTTTTTTTGCAAAATTTCTAAATATTGTGCTAATATTATTATAGACAAA
>JBAUBA010000117.1:0-1905 GCA_049676265.1 Atribacterota bacterium | reverse complement strand
CTGGTTAACTAAATTGAATGAGAAATTAATTTAATTGGTGAATTGGTGAATTGGTAAATCGGTCAATTGGTCAATTTTTTTTCAAACGTAACTAAATAATTGAAAAATATTTATAATTTTGTTATATTAAACTTAAAAGTGTTTGATTTATCAAATCCGTATAAAAACTTTAATGTAAAAATAGAGGAGGGAAGAATCTTGAATAATAATTCTAAGGATATCGTTTGGATAGATTTTGATAGTTTAGAAAAATTTATGGTCGATGTTTTTAAAGGAATAGGGGTTCCGGAAGAGGATGCCCGCATATGTGCTGATGTATTGATTACTTCTGATAAAAGAGGGATAGATTCACATGGCGTTGGCCGCTTAAAACCTATATATTATGATAGAATTAAAGCCGGGATACAGTCACCAAAAACAGATATGGAAATTGTTAATGATGGTCCTACTCCCGCGGTTATTGACGGCCACAATGGAATGGGACAGGTAATTGCCAAGAAATCTATGGCTCTGGCTATTGAAAAGGCTAAGAAGATGGGCTTGGGAATGGTAGCAGTAAGAAATTCAACTCATTATGGGATTGCCGGCTATTATGCTTTAATGGCTATTAAAGAAGGAATGATCGGAATTACCGGCACTAATGCCCGACCCTCCATTGCTCCTACTTTTGGAGTAGAGAATATGTTAGGAACCAATCCTTTAACTTTTGGAATACCCTCTGATGAAAAATTTCCTTTTGTTCTTGATTGTGCCACTTCTATTACTCAGAGAGGGAAGATAGAATTTTATGACCGGGCAGGAAAAAAAATTCCTCCGGGCTGGGTAATCGGACAAGATGGGAAGACCAGAACAGACACCCATCAGATTTTGCAGGACTTAAAAACAGGTAAAGCTGCTCTTGCTCCTTTAGGGGGTATCGGAGAGGAAACTGCCGGTTATAAAGGCTATGGTTACTCTGCCGTAGTAGAAATCCTTTCCGCTGCCCTGCAAAACGGGAAATATCTTAAAATGTTATCGGGAGTAGAGGATGGTAAACCAGTACCCATTAATTTGGGACATTTTTTTATAGCAATTAACATATCTTCCTTTATAGAACTCGAATTATTTAAAAAGATAAGCGGAGATATTCTTCGTTCCCTTCGTTCTTCTAAAAAAGCTCCCGGGGCAGAAAGGATTTATACTGCCGGAGAGAAAGAGTATCTGGCCTGGTTAGATAGAAAAGACAAAGGCGCGCCTATAAACCAAAATCTTCAACAGCAGATTATTACTTTAAAAGAAGAACTTGGATTGACCCAGTATAAATTCCCTTTTGAAAAATAAAATAGAGACAGTGGAAATCTAAAGCAAATTTAGGATGTAATGGGGTAATTATGAAGCTAAAAAAGAAAATATCAATTTTTATTCTATTGATCCTTTCCGTTTTAATCTTTAGTTCTATAAACGTGTTTTCTTGGAACAGTCATTTTTTTTATACCGAACTGGCCATAAAAAATAATAACTGGATAAACAATTTTTCCGAAATCGAAATAACTCCTTATACTTATGAAGACATAGATCAGGATGAATATAATCCGGAATTTGTAACAAAATATGTTGAGGGGGAGATTGGAGAAAAAACGAAAGCCTCAGATATTCTTATAAATTATTCAGACGAACCGGATTGGGATTTAGATACTAATTTAGAATTAAATAAATTGCAAGCTTTAACCGGAGGAAGTCAGGGGTATCGTCATATGTATTTTTCTGTGTTTGCAGGTTTGCTGAAAGCCGGAGATGCTCCCAAAAGAGCCAATCACTTTTTTGAAATGTCTAAAATTGCCTTTGGGAAAGGCGATAATTATTGGGGTTTTAGGTTTGCCGCTCGAGCCATTCATTATTTAGAAGACGTTTCCCAACCTTATCATA
>JBAUBA010000116.1:0-2018 GCA_049676265.1 Atribacterota bacterium | reverse complement strand
AATTTAGGCTGCAGCAAAATGAGGAGATAAGTGGCGAATTAAAAAAAATATATCCAAATTTTCAGGATTTTGTAGATTCTACGGCTGTAGCAAGATTGAATGGTTTTATCGGAGGGCATGGCACATGCGAACAGTTAAAAAAGGAAATAGGTACCTATGGATTAACTGAAGTTTCGGAGAAATACCTGTTAAATTTGGGTTGCCCATCGATCCAGGATCAGTAGGAAAAACTACATACTAACTTAAGGAAAAGGAATTAAATGAATAAAATAATCAATGAAATCAAAGAGATATGCCCACAGGAAAATTATGAAATTGGGTATGCTTCACTCTCAGGATTATTAAAACCAGAATACGCAAAATATAAATATGGCATATCATTAGCCAGAAAATTAGATGATCAAATTATTAATCAAATTTCCAATGGTCCTACTGATTTATACTATGATCTCTATTGTAACATCAATGATGAGTTAAACATGAAAACCAAAGCAATATGCAATTTATTGAAAACCTATCATATCGAAGCATACCCTATCAAAGCAACGGTAGCAGATAGTGAGCTTAATGATACCTATGAAAAAACATTACGATATTCTTTTTCTCACAAATTGGCAGCAACCAGATCAGGAATAGGATGGATTGGGAAAACAGATTTACTCGTAACCTCAAGATTCGGTCCAAGAGTTAGACTTGCCAGTGTATTAACAACAGTAAGCATTTCTAAAAGCGGGATTCCAATAAATACAAGTCAATGTGGAAGTTGTAATGTTTGTGTGAGTCATTGTCCTGCTAAAACTGCCACTGGACAATTATGGACAACTTCAATTGATAGAGATGTATTTTTTGATCCTTTTAAATGCAAAGAGTATTGCAGAAAAATATCAGCAGAAAGGATCAAAAAGGAAGTAAGCATATGTGGAATATGCGTATCTGTTTGCCCGAAAGGTAAAAAGTAGATTTCCGAAAATACTGCGTATAGCACTAAAAAACTTTTCAAGAAAAGCAGGATTTTTAAAACTAATGTCGAATATATAAAAGAGGATTACATTTCAACCTCGTACTAACCTAAGAAAAAGGGAGGAAGTAATCTTCTCTTATCCTCCCGCAACTAATGGGTTTTTATTTCTGATATTTTTAATACTCACGCGTGTTTGACACGAATTATTAAAATAAATCGAAAAGTGTACATTATAAATGCAATATTTAAAAAGAAATACTAGATTTAATATTCTTTTCTTTCTTCCAATCATTCTTGCCTTGACTAACTACCTTCAATTTCTCACTAAAACTGATACTTACTTTTCTTTTAAATAAATTGATTGCTGCTTGCTGCAGAATAAGGCTTGAAAGGAGATGGTAAATAACTAAAATGAAACCAAAAAATAGTAAACTGAAATGGCAACACATTAATGCAACAAGAATATCAGCCTCAGCATTTGGTGTTTTTTGTGGGCTGACTGGCATCATAGCTGGTTATTTTGAAATTCTTCAAGGTAATCTTGTGCCAAATGGTTTTATAATAAGCACTATTGGTCCGAACTATAGTATGTGGGATACCTATGGTATAGGGGACTTGTGGGAAACCTATAGTGCCATCACCATCATTCCCAATTTTTTCTTAACAGGCATAGTGGCAATCCTGGTGAGTTTTCTTGTTATCATCTGGTCCATTGGATTTATACACAAGAAGTACGGCGTCATGATTTTTTTATTTCTCTCAGGCATACAATTCTTGGTTGGTGGAAGTTTCGTCCTTGATCTAGCATTAATAGCTGGTATTGTTGCAACGAGGATTAATAAACCATTAACCTGGTGGCGTTCTCATCTATCTGTTAATCTTCGGAATGTGCTTGCCAAATTATGGCCGTGGTCTTTTGTAGCATATGTGTTTCTGGTTATCATCTTACTAGGAATAACTATCTTTGGAGTAAATGATGCATCTCTATTGAATCTTTTAGGAGTTTTTGCTGCTGCTATGTTTATACCTATACTATTAATGATCTTTGGTGGATTTG
>JBAUBA010000115.1:0-8670 GCA_049676265.1 Atribacterota bacterium | reverse complement strand
TCCTTCCCTAATATTATAACTAAATCTAAATTAGCATTGGTTTGATATTCTTTAACAATTTCAAAATCGTTAAATAGTTTTTTAAATTCATTATTTAAATTTACTTCTTTTGAATATATTATAATTTTAGTTTTTTCATAATTAAAATTGTCTGCGTTACCAAGATTTACAATTTCAAATCCTTGCAATTCTAAATCATTGGCTATTTTATGAGCAATACCCGTCATAGCATTTCCATTTAAAACTTCGACTTTCATCCCGGTATTTTTTCCATAGATCAGTGATTTCACTCTTTGCTGTACTTCTTCCACATTAGGTTCTAAATAGCTAATTCCTTCAATATAAACTGGTTCACCCTGAACGGTTTCAATCCTAATTTTTTCTTGATTTACACCTCTAAACAAATTAGCTAAGGCAACAGTATCCCGTGCTTCTATATTAGTCTCTATATAGTCTTTCATCCCTTCAGATATCTGGGGAATTTTAATCATAGAATCAAAGTTTATCATTTTTTTTATTACGGCTAAGGCTAATTTTTGTTGTCTTTTTATTCGGCCTAAATCTCCTAATTTATCGTACCTGAATCTTATATATTGCAAGGCCTTTTCTCCATTCAATATTTGCTTCCCCGGGTGAAGATTTATTTCCACCCCTCCTGCCTTATCCACATAATGCATCTCTTTTTCTACATCAATTTCTACCCCGCCTAGCTCGTCGATAATATAAACAAATCCGTTAAAATCTGCCACTGCATAAAAATGAATCGGTACATCTAAAAAAGAACTGACAGTTTTAGTTAGCAAGCTTTCTCCTCCAAAGGCATAGGCATGATTAATTTTGTCCATTCCTCTTCCTGGAATTTCCACCCTGGTATCTCTGGGAATGGACAGGATAAGGGCATCTTTAGTCTTTGGAGAAATGCTTAAAAAAACAATAGTATCCGCGCGTCCATGGTTTTCAATCTCGTCACAACCAACGATTAAGATATTTAATCGATTGTAAGACATTATATTTGAGCTGAAGGGAAATACCCCAAAATATTTTAATAAAAAAATTAGGGCAACTAATAATAGGACAGAAAACATGATTAAGATTACTTTTTTTTCTTTTTTCTTTTTCATCCCTCTTCCTTTGTTTCTTCTTATCCTATCCCCTAAACTATTTTCATACATTAAACAAAAACCACCTTGCTTAGGATATTGTTCCTGGCTTCAATAGAAATTGGATGGATTAATAAATCTTTGCTAATTAGATAGAGTAATCCCATGTCCAGAGCCATTAAGACTGCTTTGTCCAAATTTATTTCTGCCATTTTTCTTACTTCTTCCACCCCATTCATATTTCTTAAAGGTTCAATCTTATCACTCAGATAAATTATTTTATCTAAAAGGGACATTTGAGCTGCACCGGTACTGTGTGCTTTTATTGCTTTTAAAATAACGGCATCTTGAATGTTAAATTCCTTTTTTGCAATAACTGCCCCTACCAAAGGGTGTAACAATTTAGGAATTTTACGAATAATTTCATCAAGTTCGATATTATATTCAAAAACCATTTTTTCTAAAGTTTTATAATCTAAATCCTTGGCACAATCATGTAATAATCCGGCGACTTCGGCTTTATCTGCATCACAATCATATTTTATGGCTAACTTACGGGCAACCTTAGAAGTATTAACCGAGTGTTCCAATCTCTCTTCGCCTAGTATCTCTTTTAAGCTTATTTTTATTAAATCTAAATCCACTCTTGTCTCCTATCTCTTGTCTTAAGTGGTTCTGAAATAAAATGTAACATTTTGTGCCAGATACTAAATATTACATTTTACTATATAACCCTTTTTTGTAGATATATTCTTCCACTTCTTGGGGGAGTAAATATTTTATGCTTTTCCCCTCTCTCACTCTTCTTCTGATATCAGTAGAAGATATAGATAAAGCGGGGATTTCCATAATTTTGATAATTTTTTTAAATTTTTTGTCTAATTTATTCAAATCATATCCCGGCCGGGTTGCAGCCACAAACTGACAAAGCTTAATTAATTTTTCACTTTTATACCAGGAATCTACTTCTAAAAAAGCATCAGCTCCGGTAATAAAAAATATTTTAACTCCATGATTATATTTATTTAAAAATTCTTTAACAGTATCTATAGAATAAGAGGGTCCCGGCCTATTGAGTTCAGCTTTGGATACTTCAAAAAATTGATTATTACTAGTAGCCAGAACGGCCATTATATACCTATGTTTAAAATCAGAGATATTGTTTTCTCTTTTGTGGACAGGCTGATGGCAGGGTACAAATATTACTTTATCTAATCTAAATTCAACCCTTGCTTCTTCAGCTGCAAATAAATGTCCACAATGTATGGGGTCAAATACTCCACCCATTATTCCTAAACGTTTGATAGTATTTTTCTCTTTAATAATTTTTTCTCTCCCTATTTTCAGTCGTTAGTATACCGTATCGCGTATTGCGTATTGCCTGTAGAAGACCAGAATTCAAAACTCAAAACTTTTTTATATAAAGTATTGCTTTTAATCAAGTTGCGGGCGGATTTAGCCAACCCAGGTTATCCTGATAACATTATTCTCTTATAATATTCTGAATCCTGGATTCTGACTCCTGACTACTGCCTTCTTTACGAGATACGATTCACGAGATACGAGATACTAATCATCTTTCTCCTCTGGTATACTTTCTTCAATTTTTGTTTCTATTTCACTCTGTTCGGGCTCTTTCTTTTTCTCGCCCTCTACTTCTCCATTGATTACCGCAAAAGTAATATCCTTCTCCGAATAGATCCAGTTCTCTATCTTGTCTCCATCTTTAAAACTGACTTCTATTCGTGAAGGAAAGTCAAAACCAAAAAATCCTTTTCTTTCTAAAACCTGTTTGTAGGGGAGTGATTTTGCTTTCTCCAATTGAAGCCACAGATTTTCCTCTTTATCTATTAATCCCAAAGAACTATAAATTTTGGTTAATTGCACGTAAGAACGCCAATATGGTGAGGGATGCTCAAAAGAGATTGGGTTAGCAGTTTCTTCTATATCGATAACTCTTTTATAATTTTCTATAGCTAAATTGGTAAACTGCCAGGTGCTTTTTTCTCCTAAAACTCGATAAGTTTCACCTATCCAGTAAAAAGCTTCTAATAAATCCGGTTCCATACTGGCAGCTCTTTTAAAATAAGGAAGGGTACTTAACAAACTGTCTACAGAAGGGGCACTCACCCTAAAAAGATATTCTTCCGGATTTCCAATTATCTCAATTCCCTCATTCAAATAATCATTCGCCTTATCTGATTGAACCCTGGAGGTGCTCTTAAAACTGCCTGTTAAATTCTGAAAGGCATATTGATTTCTGGGGTTGATTCTTAGAACTTCTTTCCATTGTTCTATTGCCTGACCATAATCATCGGTCTGTTTATATACTTTCCCCAGCCAGTAATGGGCATTCTCAAAATCAGGGTTCAGTTCTATAGCACTCTTATAATATTGTTCGGCCATCTCATATTTTCCCTGAAGAAAATACTCATACCCATTTTTATAGTAGGTCTGATAGTCCTGAGCGTAAATCATTGCACTGTCCAAAATTAAAATTAAAAATAGGATTAATAAACTCAGACCGATTTTATGAAAAAATTTTTTCATCATTATTCTTGCACCCTCCCCACTTTCTTCTTATTAATATTCTTTAATCTTATGATTCTTTTAACTTCTCCACATAATTCATTCTTAAATTTGCCAGTAAACTTTCGATCCGCTTGAAATCTTCCGGGTTTAAATCATCTTTAATTTGGTCATATAAAAATACTATAGTATCTATAGCAATTTTAGCTTTTTTTAAATCTTTATTAATTTCTTTAGTCTCGGAATTCATGATGAGTCCCAAATACTCCCAGGCTTTTCCGCTCAACATACTTATAAACCACACAAAAAGAACAGGTAAATCAGGTTCTTTAAAATGCTCTTCTTGTTTTTTTTCTTCTTCTTTAACTTTTTCCTTTGTTTCTTCTTTCTCCTCTTTCTGTACCTTTTTTTCTTTTATCTCTTCGTCTTTTTCTGTTTTCTCTTCTCTTACTTCTTCTTTTTTCATAATTACTTTTATTCTCTCCTCTTTATTTACTCGTATTTTTTATATAGTATATCGTATCTCGTATAACAAATAGTTAGTTGGTTACCTGGTTAATCAGTTCTTGTCACTAATTACTCATCACTCATCACTCATCACTGTTTTTCTATCCGCTCTATGCTGTTCTTAACTATATACTATATACTCGATACTCGATACTTTCTTAATCTGTGTACTCGTTCAAGCTAACCACGCAATAAGATGCTGCGCCCTCTCTTCTACCAATAAAACCCATCTTTTCATTAGTTGTAGCTTTAATATTTATCTTTTCGGAAGATATTTTTAAAACTTGGGCTATATTTTTTTTCATCTTCATAATAAAGGGTGCAATCCGTGGTTCTTCCAATACTACGGAAACATCTATATTGTTTATGGTAAGTTTTTTTCTTTTTAATATTTTATAAAAATTTTCCAATAATTTTAGACCGGAAATATTTTTATATTGTTCATCATTATCCGGGAAATGCTGGCCGATATCTCCTTCTCCTGCTGCCCCCAATAAAGCATCTATTAAAGAATGAATTAAGACATCGGCATCTGAATGTCCATCCAAACCCTTTTGGTACGGAATAACCTCTCCTCCTAAAATTAATTTTCTCCCCAAAATTAAAGGATGGATATCGTATCCAAAACCTACCCGCATAATCTCTCCCATTTTCTATATTAATAACTAACTTAAACCTATTTACTTTAAAAGATTTAATTCGAAAACTAAAAATTGTAGCTCGTATCTCGTGAATCGTATCTCGCATTCTGTATATAGCATTTAGATTCTTCATGATATACGATTATATACTAACAACTCATTCACTAATAGACCGGCGAGACGCCTGTCCTACGGTTTTAGATAGATCATTGAGGGTATATGCAATACGCCTCTAATTCTTTTTTAAAACCCGAAACTCGTAACCCGCAACTTATATCTTTAATTGGGCAATTGGTAAATAGGTAGATTGGTTAATTTAATAACTATATACTATTTTAAATTGTCTGCACTGCCCAGATTGATTTATATTCTGATTTTAATTTTTCGTAAATCTTTAAAGCCTGCTCTTTGTTTTGGGCTATCCCGAAAACAGTAGGGCCGCTGCCGGACATAAGAGCACCCAAAGCACCCTCTTCTATTAACCTATCTTTAATTTTTCCAATTTCCGGGTATTTTTTAATTATTAACCCTTCAAAAGAATTAAATAAATTTTTAGCAATTCCCGGAAGCTCCCCCTCTTTTAGGGCATTAAGCATGCCTTTAGTATTATTTTTCTCCTTCTTAAGCCACTCTAGATTAAGATTATTATAAGCCCACTTGGTAGGTATTTCAAACCCAGGGTTTATTATTATAATCCACAGTGGCGGGTTGATCGGAGATAGAGGAGTTACTTTTTCCCCTTTATGGTAAGCAAGAGCAGTGCCATTCTGGATGCAAAAAGGGACATCCATTCCCAGTTCTTCTCCTATTTCCCTTAAATCCTTATTGCTTAAATTCAAAGCAAAAAGTTTATTTATTCCTACTAAAATAGAGGCGGAATTAGCTGAACCCCCCGCCATCCCACTGGCTAAAGGAATTTTTTTATCAATTTCTATTTTGACTCCCCTTGTTATTCTATATCGGCGAAGAATCTTCTCTGCTGACCTATAGGTTAAACTTTGGGAATCGACGGGAACCAGAGGATGACTGCATTTTATCTTTATTCCTTCTTTTTCTTCCTTAATAAATATTCTGTCAGCAAGGTTAATAGATTGCATTATGGTCTCTATATCATGATATCCATCCTGACGCTTCGCCAGTATATTTAGAGTCAGATTTATCTTGGAATAGCTATCTATTTCAATTTCATTCATAATTTGAACTTAAATCCAAATCCTTTCTTTAAAAAAATCTCCGCTACAATTACATCAAAGGGAGTAGTTATTTTAATATTTTCTTCTGAACCAATTATCAATTTTACTTTATGCCCGTATCTTTCCACAATCGCGGCATCGTCTGTGGCTAAATATTTATCTTTATAAGCCTGATGATAAGCAGGTAAAATGATATCATATTTAAAGGTTTGAGGGGTTTGAGCTCTCCATATCTCCTCTCGGTTAAGAGTTTTAGTTATAAAAAAATTATTTTCACTTTTTTTTACAGTGTCTTTAATGGGAATAACTGCAATCGCTGCTCCATATTCCTGTGCTTTTTCAATTGAATCCCGGATAGTAGTTGCTTCAACTAAAGGACGAGCACCATCGTGGATCACTACTATATCTGTATCCTTATCCAGCGCCTTTAGGCCATTGTATATTGAATCCTGCCTGGTCTCTCCTCCATCAACTAATTCTTGAACCTTAAAAAAGTTGTATTTTAATATTATATTTTTATGACATATCTCCTTTTCCTCAGTATTAACTACGAGATATATTTTATCAATTAATTTACATTTTTCAAATTTCTCAATAGTGTAGGCTAAAATTGGCTTGCCAAAAATAGGGATAAAGGGCTTGTTTATCCTGGCATTCATTCTTTTTCCCTTACCGGCTGCTGCGATTAGAGCTACTATTTTCATATTTACAACCCCATTCACCTATTCACCCATACACCCATTCACTTATTAATTGGCAAATTGGTCAATTTAATACTAAATACTATATACTAAATACTATATAATTGGGCAATTGGCAAATTGGCAAATTGGTCAATTAATTCATTTTTCAATTGTAAAAGTAATCTCCAGGTATCCTTCAATAACCATATCTGTTTCGATCTTAGAAATTATTAAATTCTCTTCTTTTTCTTTCCTTAGGTCACCATTTCTAATATTTTCTTCGTAGGGCAACTCATTAGAATATACAATTACTTCTCCGATAATTTGATTACCTCTTGGCCGATCAGAAATTTCCTTAAAGGTCTCTTCTAAACTTTTACAATCCTGTTTACCGCTATCAACAAACTCTTCCTGGTAATTATCTAATAACTCTCCTCCTCCGTTTACCATTAATAAAGCTTCCCCTGGAGGTGTATCTGAAGGGATCTGAATAGTCATCGTCTTTTCAATTAAATCTCCGCGAAAAGGTCTAATCTTAATTTTCGCTTCAAGATAATCTCCCGGCTTAATTGAGGAATCTTCTAATACAACTTCCTCCACCCTGCCAATTTTCTTTTTAGTATCTATTTTAATATCGATATTTATCGCCGTCAAATCAACTATTTCAAAATAATTATTTACGATTAAATCTATAATCTCGGGTATCTCAGTGATAGCCTGAATGGCTATATCATCTGAACTGTAATACATATTCTTTCGGATAAGCTCTTGCCCCTCTTTCTTCCCCTTTATCCCCACATCTATCTTAGCAGTTCCTGCTCCAATCCTATCCAGAGCATTATCTATAGCCTGCACGGTTATATTTGAAACCAGGGGCTCTAACAGATCGTAATCATTTATCATCTGGACTCCCATCTGGTAAGATAGTCCTGAATTAACCTCTGTTACTTGTATTTTAAGCGGAATCACCGGAGGGTAAGAATTCAGTATGGCTAATATACCTGCCTCTCTATCCTGAACGACTTTCCCCACTAAATTTAAAGGAGAACCCAATTTAAAGGGCATAACTATATTGGGAAAACTATGATAAATATATATTGCAGAAAGAAGGAATGAAACTTTACCCTTCTTTAAAAAAGGGTGTCCTAAAGCCAAAATCCTGTTTCCTTCTCGATAAGTTACTGTTCCGATAGAAGTAATATTAACATCTCCCCTAGTCAATTGTATTCCTATGGCAGAACCGGCTTCTATTTTATTGGAAAGCCTTTCTCCCACCTCTTGAAAGTTTGTATCACTATTTTCGTTAAACCCGACTCCTTGAATAGATATAAGATTAAATTCTTTTAGAGAACTGCTTAATCTCTCTAAAGTTCTACCCTTAATACCATTTATAATAATTGGTGAAACTACAGGGTAAAAGATAATTTCCTCTCGGCCTGCTAATTCTGGAAAATTATTATTTTTCAAAATATTTTTAACTATTATTTTGTTTGTCTTTTCCGCTGTAAAATATAAAGAATTATCCATTTTATATTTTTGTAATAAAGTCTGATTGTTTTCATGGGGGAGATTGAATATTTCTAACATCTCCTGAATGGGGGTTACAAGGCAGAGATTGTGTTCGCTCATTTCCCAGGCATAAGATACAGCTCCAATAAGTCTGCCGTCTATATAGACCGGGCTGCCACTCGTCCCTGCTGATATACCGCCGCCCTCTTCAATCTTATCTCCGCTTAAATTGGCTAAAATAAAATGATTAATACTGCCTTCGCCTTTAACTATATCTATGACATCTACCTGAAAAGTTTCTATCTGCGTTCCGTGAAAAACGGTTTTTCCTATCCCCGTCATCCCCGGCTTTATCTCTGAAACTGGCATAAAAATATTCTGGCTAAAGGCTAAATTTGTCCCCGTGGTAAATAAAATTAATAAAATAAATATAATTGTTATACAAATATTTTTATTTAATTTTATCTTCATCTTTACCTTCTTTATTAAAATTGTATCTCGCATCTCG
>JBAUBA010000114.1:0-3930 GCA_049676265.1 Atribacterota bacterium | reverse complement strand
GAGAGGTGTAAGATGTTTGATAAAGAAGAAATGAAGAAAATTAAACAATTAAAGAATGAATGGGAAAATAATGTTGTACAAAAAACTCTTAAACGTTTTCCCGAAAGAAAAGATAAATTTGTTACCGGTTCAGGGAAAAAGGTTGAACGTCTTTATACTCCTGTAGATTTAGAAAAGTCTGACCATAATAAAGACTTGAATTTCCCCGGACAATACCCTTATACCCGTGGGGTGCAGCCTACTATGTATCGAGGTCGATTTTGGACTATGCGTCAATATGCCGGTTTTGGCACAGCAGAAGAATCTAATGAGCGTTATAAATACCTGTTAAATCAAGGACAAACCGGATTAAGTGTTGCTTTTGATCTACCCACTCAAATTGGCTATGATTCAGATCATACTATGTCATTAGGAGAAGTAGGAAAGGTGGGGGTAGCCATAGATTCTTTAAAAGATATGGAGATTTTGTTTGATGGGATTTCCCTTGATAAAGTAAGCACTTCAATGACTATAAATGCTCCTGCACCTGTACTTTTAGCCATGTACATTGCAGTAGCGGAAAAACAAGGAGTAGCTCCCGATAAACTAAAGGGGACTATTCAAAACGATGTACTAAAAGAATACATTGCCCGGGGAACTTATATCTTTCCTCCAGCCCCTTCAATGAGATTAATTACCAATATCTTTGAATTTTGTTTTAGAGAGATGCCTCTATGGAATACCATTAGTATAAGCGGCTATCATATCCGAGAAGCTGGAGCCACAGCAGTTCAAGAAGTGGCTTTTACTTTGGCAGATGGAATAGCTTATGTGGATGCCGCAATAAAAATCGGATTGAAAGTTGATGATTTTGCACCAAGATTATCTTTTTTCTTTAATGCTCATAATGATTTATTAGAGGAGGTAGCAAAATTTAGAGCAGCGCGAAGGTTGTGGGCTAAAATCATGAAAGAAAGATTTGGAGCTAAGAATGAAAAATCTTTAATGCTTAGATTTCATACCCAGACAGCCGGATGTACTTTAACTGCTCAGCAAGCGGATAATAACATTGCTCGAGTTACCATCCAGGCCTTAGCGGCAGTATTGGGAGGAACCCAGTCTCTCCATACAAATTCAAGAGATGAAGCCCTGGCTCTACCTGCTGAAGATTCGGTAAGGATTGCCCTTAGAACCCAGCAATTGTTGGCTTATGAAAGCGGAATAACTGAAACAGTTGATCCGTTGGCCGGTTCCTACTATGTAGAAACCTTAACCAATGAAATTGAGAAGCAAGCTTTGGAATATATTGAAAAAATTGATAAATTAGGCGGTGTTACTCAGGCTATTGAAAAAGGATTTATTCAGCAGGAAATACAGAATAGTGCTTATCAATACCAGAAAGATATTGAAGAGAGCAAAAGGATAGTAGTAGGTGTTAATAAGTTTAAGATAAAGGAAGGGTCACCTAAAGGTCTTTTGAAAGTTAATCCGGAAGTGGGCCGCCGACAAGTTGAGGAACTTAAAAAGTTGAAAGAGGAAAGAGACAACCATAAAGTAAAAGAAAATTTAAAATTATTAGAGAAGACTGCAAAAACAGATGCAAATTTAATGCCCTTGATTTTAGATTGTGTAAAATCTTATGCTACATTGGGCGAAATTTGTGATATTTTAAGAAGTATCTTTGGTGAATATAAAGAATCTGTAAAGCTTTAAAAAGTGGAGGAATGAAAAAAATGGAAGGAAAAAAAATTAGAATATTAATAGCTAAGCCCGGACTTGATGGCCATGACCGAGGAGCAAAGGTTGTAGCAAGAGCTCTAAGGGATGCCGGGATGGAAGTAATTTATACCGGATTACGGCAGACTCCTGAACAGATTGTGGAAACTGCCATCCAGGAAGATGTAGATGTTATCGGGCTGAGTATTTTATCAGGAGCTCATACCCATATTTTTCCCAAAGTAATGGAACTTCTAAAAGAAAATGATATTAAAGATATTATTGTTATGGGCGGGGGAGTAATCCCCGAAGAAGATATTCCTGAATTAAAAAAGGCAGGTATAGCAGAAATATTCACCCCGGGAACCGATACTCGTGATATAATTAAATTTATTAAAGAAAAAGTAAAATAGAAATTCGTATCGCGTATCGCGTATTGCGAAAAAACAATAAAAGGGAAAGAAATAAGGAAAAAATGGAAGAAAGCGTAAAAAGATTTAAAGATTTAAGGATCTGGCAAAAAGGAATAGAAGTTGTTACTGATATTTATACACTAACAAAAAAGTTTCCCAAAGAAGAATTATATGGCTTAACCTCCCAAATTAGATGCTCAGCAATCTCCATTCCTTCTAATATAGCAGAAGGTTTTAAGAGATATCATAACAAAGAATATAAACAGTTTCTCTATATAGCTTTAGGAAGTTGTGCTGAATTAGAAACCCAAATTGCTATAGCTAGAATATTAAAATACATAACAGAAGAAAAAGAAACAGAATTAATTGAAAAATTAGATCATATTTGTAGAATGACTTCAAATCTAATTAAGAAGCTTTAACGCGATATGCAATACGCAATACGAAAAAAAAGGTAATGGAAATGGAGATTGTAGAAAAAATAATTAATGGTGACCGTAGAGCAGCTGCTAAGCTGATAACTTTAGTAGAAAATAACTTTAGCCAAGCTCAGGAGATTTTAAAAAAGCTCTATAATTATACCGGAAAGGCCCTGGTAATAGGCTTAACCGGCCCCCCCGGTTCAGGGAAAAGCACTGTCACTGATAAAATTACCAAAATTTTACGTGGACAGGGAAAAACCGTTGGTATCATTGCTATAGATCCTACCAGTCCATTTACCGGCGGAGCGTTGTTGGGGGATAGAATTCGCATGCAGGATTTAAGCCTGGACAAAGGTGTTTTTATAAGAAGCATGAGTACTCGAGGGCACCTCGGGGGACTTTCTCAGGCTACCCAGGCGACAGTAAAGATATTAGATGCGCTAGGTAAAGATATAATATTTATTGAAACGGTAGGCGTAGGTCAGTCGGAGGTAGACATAGTTAAAGTAGCTGATACAGTTGTATTAATAAGCATGCCGGGAATGGGAGACGATGTCCAGATTATAAAAGCCGGAATAATGGAAATAGGAGATATTTTTGTAATTAACAAAGCCGACAAAGAAGGTTGTGAACGTTTAGCTACCGAGATAGGAATGATGTTAGATTTAAACCAAAATAAGAAATGGCATCCTCCGGTTCTAAAGACTATAGCAACCGACAACGTTGGTATTAAAAAACTTTTAGAAGAGATTGATCGACATATCAGCTATCTAAAAGAAAGTGGAGAGTTAGAACAAAGACGCCGGGAGAGTGCCAAGAAAGAGATATTTGACCTTATCCAGGAACAATGGAAAGAAACACTTTCAACTTTTATTGACAACGGATTTTTAAATAAGATAGTCACTAAAATAGTAAATCGGGAAGAAGATCCTTATACTGCAGTAGAGAAATTGTCAAATGTATTAGTGCATTCTTATACACAGGGAGGTGTAAAAAATGGTTGAAAAGATAGATCATATTGGAATCGCGGTAAGAAATATTGAAAAAACTAGTAAACTTCTAAGTAATATACTGGGGTTGAAAGTTGTTGGCGAAGAGATTGTAGAAGAACAGAAAGTTAAAGTTGCTTTCCTACCTTTAGGCGATAGTGAATTAGAACTGTTAGAATCTACTTCACCGGAGGGTCCTATTGCCAGGTTTATTGAGAAAAAAGGCGAGGGGATTCAACATATTGCTTTTAGAGTTAATAATATTGAGGAAGTATTAGAAAAATTAAAAAAGGAAGGAGTTAGATTAATAGACGAAAAACCGAGGTATGGAGCAGGCGGAGCCAAGATAGCCTTTTTACATCCCAAGGATACTAACAGCATTCTTGTTGAATTATGCGAAAGAGATAAATA
>JBAUBA010000113.1:0-4515 GCA_049676265.1 Atribacterota bacterium | reverse complement strand
CTTAAATAATGTATCGCGTATCGAGTATCGCGTATTGCGTGAAAAAGCCAGAAGTCAGAATGTTGTTAAATATCTTATTGTGAAAAAGGAAAAGCGCTGATAAAATTGGTATCTCGTATCTCGTGAATCGTATCTCGTAAAGAAAATAGCGAAATAGCGTGGAGCGTTTAGCGTATAGCGGATAGCATTTAGGTTCTAAAATAATTCACAATCTAATATAGGATATACTAGAAAAAGTTTTGAATTTGAATTATGATTTTCTTAACGCGATACTCGATACGCGATACGAATTACTATTCACTAACGATTAATTTAATTGGTCAATTGGAGAATTGGAGAATTGGTAAATTGGCAAATTGGTAGATAGCGCAATCGGTCAATTAATTTATAGCTCACATTTAGAGGAGGAAAGAAAATGTGTTTGGCAATACCAGGAAAAGTTAAAAAAATATTCGATGACCATACAGCTGAAATAGAAATCGGGGGAATTGTTAAGAATGCGAGTTTAGATCTAATTCCTCGAGTTGTAGTGGGCGATTACGTGCTCTTACATGCTGGTTTTGCCATTGAAGTAATTGACCAAGAAAAAGCTTTGGAGATATTTAGGGCCTGGGAGGGGAAGTTAGATTGAAATATGTTGATGAGTATAGAAATAAAGAAATAGCCCAGAAAATTCTCCGGCAAATTAAAAGTATTTCCAAAAAGAAGATTAATTTAATGGAGGTTTGCGGAACTCATACTGTAGCTATATTTAGAAATGGAATCAGGAAAATATTACCCTCAAATATTAATCTTCTCTCCGGACCGGGTTGTCCGGTATGTGTTACCCCTATTTCCTATATCGATGAAATAATTGCCCTATCCAGGGAAGAGGGTTTTATTATAACTACTTTTGGAGATATGATCAGGGTTCCGGGCTCTACCTCTACTTTAGAAAAAGAAAAGACCGATAGAGCAGATATCAGAATTGTTTACTCTACTTTAGATGCTTTAAAGATCGCTCAGAACAATTTTTCTAAAGAAGTTGTATTTATGGGGGTGGGATTCGAAACCACTTCTCCTACTATTGCCAGTGCTGTATTAAATGCCCAAAAAGACGAAATTAATAATTTTTCCGTTTTAAGTGTAGCAAAGATTATGCCTCCTGCAATGAAAGCCTTATTAGAGGGCAAAGAAGTAAACATTGATGGTTTTATCTGCCCCGGGCATGTAAGTGCGATTATTGGGAGTCAACCTTACAACTTTATTACTACTCAATATAAAATCCCCTGTGTTATCTGCGGATTTGAGCCTTTGGATATCCTACAGAGCATCTATATGCTGGTTAAACAGATTGAAGATGGCAGGGCAGAGGTAGAAATACAATACGAACGAGCAGTTAAACCTGAAGGGAACAAGATAGCCTTGGATAAAATTAATGAGGTATTTAAAGTGGTTGATTCCGATTGGAGGGGAATAGGCAATATCTCTCTTAGCGGTTTAGAAATAAAAGATAAATATGGGCAATTTAATGCTAGAAAATTCGAAGTAGAAATAGAAGAAACTAAAGAACCTAAAGGGTGCCGTTGTGGAGATGTACTAAGGGGAGTGATAATTCCACCCGAGTGTTCTCTTTTTAGGAAAGTTTGCACTCCCGAAAACCCACAAGGGGCATGTATGGTTTCTACCGAAGGCACCTGTGCCGCGTATTATAAATATAATTAGTATATAGTATATAGTATATCGTATATCGTGAAGAAAATAGCAAAATAGCGTGGAGCGTTTAGCGTATAGCGTAGAGTAAAGAAAAAACGGGTAACTCGCAGAATATAGTAATAATTAATTGATAAATATGTGAACACCAACCAAAATTTAACAGAAGGACAGGCGTCGCGCCTGTCAAGGTAGGGGATCGATTCATCGAACCCGCAAGGAACCGGGTCGGATAAATCTAACTCCCATGTTAAATACCATATAAAAAAGGTTTTAAGGTTTTAATTATAGTTTTTCACTTTTCTTCATCTATAAACTATAAACCTGATTTAGCACTAACCACTAAAAGAGGAAGGGAAAGATAATGAAAGAAGATAGAATATCGTTGAGTCATGGAAGTGGAGGGAAATTATCTTTCAATCTAATAAAAAAATTGGTTTTGCCTAATTTTAATAATCCTTATTTGAAAAGACTTGATGATGGTGCAATATTAAATATCGAAGGGTTAAAATTAGCCTATACCACCGACTCTTATACAGTAGACCCTTTATTTTTTAAAGGAGGGAATATTGGAGAGCTGGCAATTTATGGCACAGTTAATGATTTGGCTATGTGTGGGGCAACTCCTCTATATCTAAGTTGCTCCTTTATTATTGAAGAAGGATTTTCTTTAAGCTTATTAGAAAAAATTGTTTTAAGTATGAAAGCAGCTTCGGCTATCGCTAAGGTAGATATTGTTACCGGGGACACTAAAGTGGTAAACAAAGGGGCAGCAGATAAAATATTTATCAATACCTCGGGTGTGGGAATAGTGCGAAAAGGAGTAAATATTTCCGGAAGTAATGCTAAAGTCGGGGATGTAGTTATAATAAATGGTCCTATAGGCAGCCATGGGATTGCGGTTTTATCGGAAAGAGAAGGCTTGAAATTCGAAACAGAGATAAAAAGCGATACTGCTCCTCTTTCATCTTTAGTGGCAGATATGTTAAAAGTGAGCAAAGATATCCATGTTTTAAGAGATCCTACGCGAGGAGGCCTGTCTACCACATTAAATGAAATAGCCCTATCTTCAAAGGTAGATATAGAAATAAACGAAAGCGATATACCTATTCAGGAAGAGGTAAGGGCAGCTTGTGAAATATTAGGCTATGACCCTTTATATCTGGCTAATGAAGGAAAATTAGTTGCTTTTATGCCATCAGAAATTGCTCCCGATATATTGAAAAAGATGAGAAAGAATAAATATGGTAAAGAATCAAAAATTATCGGTAAAGCAGTAAAGAAATCGGAGGGAAAAGTTTATCTTAATACTAATATAGGTGGAACAAGAATAGTCGATATGTTAACCGGAGAACAGTTGCCAAGAATATGTTAATCAATTCACCAATTGCCCGATTAACCAATTAATTCAGTTAGCTGGCTGGCTATATTAGTATCTCGTATCTCGTGAATCGTATCTCGCACATTAGCGTAGAGTATACAGCGTTTAGCGTATAGTTTAAATCAATAAACTAAAGACTTAAAGCTAAAAACAAGTTTTTTATCTTGCACCTTGCACCTTGTAACTTGTTACTCATTACCTATTACTGTATTTTAACTGGCAAACTAATTTAATCGGCGAATTGGTGGATCGACGAATTAATCTTAATCTCTATCTTAATTGGAGAATTGGTGAATTGATTAATCGGTCAATTGGCGAATTGGTAAATTTAAATAAAGGTGGTAATAAACTATGAAAACGAAAAAAGAAAGTGCTTATGTTAAATTAGCGCGAGAAACGATTGAAAATTATATAAAACAGGGAAAGATAATTACTCCCCCACTGGGTCTTCCTGAAGAGATGATTAATCAAAAGGCAGGTGTATTCGTTTCTCTTAAAAAATTTGGTGATTTGAGGGGGTGTATAGGAACTTTTATGCCTACTCAGGAAAATGTAGCCCAAGAGATTATAAAAAATGCTATTAGTGCTGCCGTTGATGACCCTCGCTTTTCTCCTGTAAATGTTTCTGAATTAGAAGACTTGTCTATTTCAGTGGATGTTCTGTCTGCTCCGGAAGAAGTTAAGGATATTTCTCAGCTTGACCCTAAAAAATATGGAGTAATCGTTAGTAGTGGTTATAAAAAAGGTTTATTATTACCAGATTTAGAGGGTGTGGATACAGTGGAGTACCAGATTGACATTGCCAAGCGCAAAGCAGGAATTTATCCCGGTGAAAAAGTAAAATTATATCGCTTTGAAGTAAAAAGATTTTTTTAATTAGTATCGCGTATCGCGTATTGCGTATCGCGTGAATAAAAGGAACCAGAAGCCAGGAGTCCGATGTAGGAGCACGATGCATCGTACTCAAAGGTACCAGAGAATAAAAAAAGATAGATTCCAGTTTTCACAGGGGATAGACCCACCTGTCTCTGAATTAATGTTTATTTATCAAACCTGTTTCGGGTCGGATAAATCTCCGACCCCTATACCAGATTTGTGGAAATAAAATAAAACACAATAAACCGATAACTAAAAACTTATATTAATCATAGCGACTATTAAATAACTACTAATTTAATTGGTAGATTGGTAGATTGGCAGATTTTAAAGTTTTGAGTTTTGAATTATGATTTTCTTAACGCGATACGCGATACGCGATACGCAATACGATATACTAACGACTATTCACTATTCACTAACGACTAGTTAAGAGGTGTTTTTAAAATGAAGGAAGCCCTATTTTATGAATTATTCGATAAAGAGAAAGGGATTATAAAATGTTTGCTTTGCCCTAAAGAATGCCTGATAAAAAAAAGCCAAATTGGTTTTTGCCGAGCCCGGAA
>JBAUBA010000112.1:0-2722 GCA_049676265.1 Atribacterota bacterium | reverse complement strand
ATGAGGGCAGGATCTTGATCAACGAGAAAGATAACCGGGATTTTGATCCGGTTATTCTCCGAAAGAATATCGGCTATGTGATTCAACAGATTGGTTTATTCCCGCATATGACTGTGCGGGAAAATATTGGTTTGGTACCAAAATTGGAAGGCTGGTCAGAGGCTCAAATTACGCAAAAAGTAAAAGAATTACTTGAAATTGTATCATTACCGCCGGAAAAATTTATCAATCGAAGACCAAAGGAACTTAGCGGGGGGCAACAGCAGCGCATCGGTTTAGCCCGGGCTATGGTGATGGACCCCTCGCTTTTATTAATGGATGAGCCGTTTGGAGCACTTGACCCTATTTTAAGGAAGCAGCTTCAGGAAGAATTCATAAAAATCAAAGAAAGATTAAATCGAACGATTATATTTGTAACCCATGATATTGAAGAAGCTTTTCGACTTGGTGACAGAATAGCCATATTAAAAGAAGGAAAACTAATACAATTAGCCAAGAAAAATGAATTATTGGTTAATCCAGCTGATGATTTTATTGCAGATATTGTTGATTCAAAAAAGAAATTTAAACATCTTGAAGATTTAACTGCCAGCGATATTATGATTCCTCTGAACAAAAAATACTTCTTTAAATCCGATTTATCGACCGATTCAGTCATAGAAGGTATGGTAAGAGAAGATATCGAATTAGGAATGGTGATGCAAAAAGAAAAATTCCTCGGTTATGTTAAATTGCAAGACCTCTACCAAAAGAACGATAAAAATTTGAAGCATTTTATAAAGCAGTCAATGGTTTTTAAACCATTAGACTCCATCGCCCTTGCTTTATCGATGATGAAAGAAAAAAACGAATTTATCGCCGTCGTCGTGGAAGAAAAGCCTATCGGTATTTTGTTGGCAAATGAAATTTTGTCCAGGTTAATATAAAATGATTTTAGATGTATGGAAAACCCAACAATTGGGAATTAAAACTTTTGAGCACCTTTATATGGTTTTCATTACCCTGATTATTGTGATAATTATTGGCATAAGTATCGGTATTTTTTTACACAAAAGACAAAATCTTTCTAATATTATCCTGAATTTCCTTAACGCGATTGAATCGGTTCCCGAATTAGCCCTCCTGGTCATATTAATCCCACTTTTTGGAATCGGAGTCAAACCAACCCTGGTCGCCTCTGTTTTATATTCTATCCTGCCCATAGCAAGAAATACCTATGTCGGCTTAACCAATGTAGATTTCCAATATATTGAAATTGCCCGGGCTATAGGTCTTTCGGATAAGGAGATTTTATGGAAAGTAAGGATTCCTCTTGCATTACCATTATTGGCTGCCGGTATTAGAATAGCCATTGTCTTTACAATGGGGGTGGTTACTTTAGGGGGACTGATAGCTGCCGGAGGCTTGGGCGGTCCTATCCAAACAGGAATCCATCTTTATGATAAAAATATTATTATGGTTACCGGATTATGGATTGGAATCCTGGCAGTTCTGCTTGATTCCATGGGAAATTTTTTTGAAACACTATTAAGAAAAAGGTATGGACAATGAGATGAATAACCTTTTTGTAGCAATTGGAGAACATCTTTTTTTAGCCTATAGCGCATTATTTGTTGCGATTGTAATAGCTATTCCTTTGGCGGTCATTTCATTGTATAATCGCTATTTAGCTTCTATTTTACTCTTTCTTGCTAATCTCGCTCAAGCAATTCCAAGCTTTGCCGTTGTGGCAATTGTGGTTCCATTGCTGGGAATTGGATTTAAACCGGCTATTTTTGCCATCATTTTAAGAATCATACTGCCATTATTTAAAAATACTTATACAGGCCTAAAAAATATTGATGATGCCTATATTGATTCTGCACAGGGGATAGGGCTCAATGAAAGAGAGATTTTGCTTTACGTTCGTTTTCCGAATGCTTACCCAGCTATCTTTGCCGGGGTTAAATTTGCTGCTGTCATTGCAAATAGTGTCGCAATTATCACTTCATTGATTGGTGCAGGCGGTTTAGGAGAATTTATATATGAGGGATTAACCAATTTAAATATGTCTAAAGTATTAAGAGGAGCAATACCGGCAATTATTATTGCCGTTTTATTAGATATTGGTTTTACTTTTATCGAAAAAAAATTTACACTGGAAAAATAGAAGCGATACCCCCCTTCTGATAATGCTTTCATATTAAACCTTCAAAAAAAAGAATAATTTGGTAACATTGGTTACTTACTTTCTTTCCTGATAATAATATAATTAACCTACAAAAGCAATAGGATTAAATTTTCAATTATTTAGAATGGTGATATATAAATTAGAAAATGTGTAGGATAACTATAATTAAAGGAGGATTTTAAAATGAAAGTAAAGTTAAGAAATTTAATGATAATATTTATTATAAGTTTAATTGGAATATATTTTGTCCTTTTGTCGAATGGGCAAGATAATACTATAATAAAAAATGAGGAGGAAAGTAAAATGGAAAAAGCGACCTTTGCAGGCGGGTGTTTTTGGTGTATGGAATCTCCTTTTCAAGAATTAGATGGCGTTAAGGAAGTTTTAGCAGGATACACCGGCGGGCAGAAAGAGGATCCAACCTATGAAGAGGTTACCACCGGAAAGACTGGTCATTTTGAAGCTATACAAATTACCTTTGACCCTGAAGTGATCAGTTATACCGAATTGTTAGATGTATTTTGGCGGCAAATAAATCCCACTGATACCAGG
>JBAUBA010000111.1:0-2193 GCA_049676265.1 Atribacterota bacterium | reverse complement strand
CCTGCAAAACGTTATATGAAGTTGACCATACTAAAAATTAAACTTGAGAGGAAATCGCTATGACAAAAACAAATTATCAAAAGACATTTTTTCCTGTTGGGTACTTTAAGTTTCATAAAAAGCAAGTATTTAATTTTCAGCTTAATCGTTGTTACTCATTAGGGTTTACAAAATTTGAGGATATTGAAGAAGTAGGGAAAAAAATCAAAACATTTAAGGATTGGAAAACTGAAATGGTGAAACTTGCAGAGAAGGCTGTTTCAGAGAATCGTCTTATGAATGCAGCCTTTTATTATCGTGCGGCTGAATTTTATACATTTGATGACTCTGGTGAAAAAGAATTTTTTTATAACAAATTTTGCGAATATTTCCAATCAGTTTTTAAAAAAGATGAAATAGAACAAATCAAAATACCATATAAATCGGGCTTTCTCCCGTCCATGAGGATACCTCCTGCAGGTAAAAAACTTGGTACGATTGTTATACATGGAGGATTCGATTCTTTTTTGGAAGAGTGGTATTTCATGATGAAATTTTTAGCTGGTAATGGTTATGAAGTAATCGGTTTTGAAGGTCCCGGGCAAGGGGCTGCCCTAAGAAAATATGGGCTTGCCTTTGATATTGAATGGGAAAAACCTGTAAAAGCCGTCCTTGATTATTTTAATTTGAACAACGTAACTCTCTTCGGACTATCAATGGGTGGGTGGTTATGCTTGCGTGCTGCTGCTTTTGAACCGAGAATAAAGCGTGTTATAGCTTCCGGCCATGCCATTGATTATATGAAATGTTATCCTTATTTAATCCGTATCATGCACCTTTGGTTCTTGAAGCAGAAAAGCCTGGAAGGTTTTATGAATAAAATGGCAAGCAAGAAATCTATAGCAAACAACGCCCAAGGATGGATGACAAAACAGTTGATGTATATCACCCAAAAAGATAATCCGATGGAAGCGTTTGAAACATGGCTCGCCTTAAATGAAGAGAATATTCATTCTGATAAAGTCATTCAGGATGTTCTATTACTGAGTGGAAGAAACGACCATTTTATTCCCATAAAGATGCATAAAAAACAGATTGACGCATTAGTAAATGCCAAATCAATTACCGATAGGATTTTTACAAAGAAGGAGAATGCTCAAAATCATTGCCAGATTGGTAATATTAAATTGTTTCTTGATGTAATTATTGATTGGATAAGGATTAAATCATAAATCATTCTTTAGCCATCTATCTCATTAAGCGGTTTACGCCTCTTTCCTTATCTAAAATAGGTGAACTTTTCAAGATGGATTATTCAGCCGTTTCCCAAGCTACTAAAAGATTTGCACAAAAAAGCAAAGTTAATGATGAAAGAAAAGAGGATATATAAAAGGTGATAATAGCCTTAAAAGAAATATGAATGTCAAATATTGAGACTCCTTTACTACTCCCAAGAAGGAGAACCTATGATAGATTATCTAACCTATTACTATAAGCATGGTACAGAACCATTTCGAAGCCTGTCTGCGCTGCCAGATAAAGAAGTCATAAAAATTATGGAAGAACTTTGCGATGACACTCTTTTTGGGGCAAGATTCAAAGATCCAATTCAGTATATGCGTAACCGAAGGCAAACGGAGCAGTGGGTACGTGAGGAGTTCATAAAAAAAGGTGGGCGACCTAGGGAGGCTTATCCGATTCCAATGGTGCTTGGGGCATCCAAATGGATGGTAAAACAAGCTCCTGATCCCGATGCTCATGGGGAAATACGCATACCTCTCTCAGTCTTTACGGAGTACGATGTCAGTTTTACTTACCCAGATAGCATGATCTCCCTATGGTTTGGTAGGGAGAAACCAAAAGAATATTATTTGCCAGATTATCACGGCAAGGTTTTCACCTTATCGGAAATACTTTCAATAGTAGGAGAAAAGGGATTGCCTGAGGAAGACTGGGAAACAAATCTTCCCAGCGACCTTGCTCCTTACATTGAAGCGCAAGTATGGAATCATAAACTGCTTAAAATATTTTAGAAGCAGCAGCAACAGCAGCAGGGGAAAAATTACACCCAAATGTTGTTGCTGTTCTATTTGTTACTGTTCTTACTTGTTGCTGTCAGTGTGGAAAAATTCCACTAGGGGGTGTGGAGAATTTCCACTGGGGTAGTGGAAAAATACCAGTAGGGGGTAGGAGAACATTTACCTCATCATACGG
>JBAUBA010000110.1:0-6799 GCA_049676265.1 Atribacterota bacterium | reverse complement strand
ATATGGTGGTTTTAGGTGCTTATGTTAAAAAATCGGGAGTAGTAAAATTGGAAACCATATTTAAAGTTTTAGAGAAAACTCTAACCGGACCTAAACAAAAATTAATCGATATAAATAAAGAAGCTTTGAAGCAAGGAGCAGAGTTAGTAAAAGAGTGATAAAAAATACAAACTTAAAGTGGGGAACGAAAAACCATAATTCAAAATTTAAAATTTTAAAAAGTATTAAAAGATTAAATAGCAAGCAAAATTGTAAACGCTACCAAACTTTTTAATAAAGGATTGCTATTAATGTAGGGGGCGGATTTATCCGCCCTATATTTGTTTTATTAATTTTCCCAAGAAGTTTTATGAATTGAACCCCTACCTTGTACACTAAAGGCTACTCGTTGTTTTATATTCTGACTCCTGGCTCCTAACTTCCGGATTCTTTATGCTTTACGCTTGCATTTTTCATTTTTTAATATAATATATATAAGTATAATTTAGCTATTCGATCTGTGATAGAATACAAATAAAATGAATAGCTTTTTTATTATTTTACTAGATACGATTAACGAGATACAAAATACGATTTATTTAAAGAGAGGGGATAAATTGATGGTTAACGAAAAAAGATTGGTAGAATCTTTTGTGGAATTAGTTAAGATAGACAGTGTATCCAGAGAGGAGAAGGAAATTGCAGATTTTTTAGTAAAAAAACTAGAAGATTTAGGATTGAAAGTTATAGTTGATCAAGCCGGTGAGAAGGTTAAATCTAATAGTGGAAATATAATAGCCCATTTAAAAGGAAACATCAAAAAAGCTACTCCTATTATGTTTTCCGCTCATATGGATACAGTTGTCCCGGGGAAAAACATTAAACCTATTTGCGATGGAGAAAAGATAGTAAGCGATGGAAAAACAATTTTAGGAGCAGACGATAAAGCAGCAATTGCCGCTTTATTAGAATCACTGCATATTATTAAGGAAAAAAATATTTTACATGGTGACATAGAGATTGTATTTAGTATCTGTGAAGAAATAGGTTTATATGGAGCAAAGAATTTAGATCTCTCTCAGTTAAAATCTAAAATAGGTTTTATCTTAGATGCTGGAGGCCAAGTAGGAGGAATTACTACTAGTGCTCCTTCTCAGAATTCTATCGAATTTATTATTAGAGGGAAGGCATCTCATGCCGGCGCTGAACCAGAAAAGGGAATTAATGCTATTCAGGTAGCCGGATTTGCTCTTTCCCGGATGAAGTTAGGGCGAATCGATGAGGAGACTACCACTAATATTGGAGTTATTTCCGGCGGTAAAGCTACTAATATTGTCCCCGATAAGGTAACATTAAAAGGAGAAATTAGAAGTAGAAACGAAGAAAAATTAGAAAAATATACTGAACAATTAAAAAAGATTGCTGAAGATACTGCTCAGGAGTTTAAAGCAAAAGCAGAGATAAAGATTAACAAAGAATATGATTGCTATAATTTATCTTCTGATGATAGAACAGTTAAAATAGCAATTAAAGCGGCAAAAAAAATAGGATTATTACCATCATTTCATGCGAGTGGTGGGGGGAGCGATGCCAATGTGTTTAATAAAAAAGGACTTCCCTCAGTTGCTTTAGCAATAGGTATGGAAAAAGCGCATACAGTAGATGAATATATTCTTGTCAAAAATTTAAAAAATACAGCAGAATATATTTTATCTATCATAAATGTCATAACCTCAGGAGAAAACTTAAATGAATAGGGAGGATTCTTTGGAAGAAAAAACTTTATCTTCTGCTTATATCTATCAAGGGAAAATTATTAATCTTCGTCATGACAAAGTAAAACTACCTGATGACAGGGAAACTATCAGAGAAATAGTGGAACATCCCGGTGCAGTAGCTATTTTAGCCCTAACAGAAAAAAAAGAGATAGTAATGATCAGACAGTTCAGAAAACCGGCAGATGAAGTTTTATGGGAACTGCCCGCAGGAAAGCTGGAAGAGGGAGAAGATTTGGTTAGTTGTGCTCGGAGAGAATTAGAAGAAGAGACCGGTTATTATCCTCGAAAGATTAAAAAGCTGATAACTTTTTTCTCTACCCCCGGTTTTTGCAATGAAAAACTCACCCTCTTTTTAGCAGAAGATTTAGAGAAAAAAAATAAAAATGAAGATGCTGACGAATTTATTGAAGTTGAACTAATTAAACAAGATGAAGCCCTTAGATTAGTGAAAGAAAATGTTATTAAAGATGCCAAAACCATAATAGGAATATTATACTTGCTAGTTAGTTAGCTGGTTACCTGGTTAAGGAGTTAAGAAAATATAATAAAGAAGTCAGGAGTCAGGAGACAGGAGTTAATTGATTAATCGGAGAATTAATTAATGAATACATATTTTATGGATTTTCATGTGCATATTGGTAGAAGCAATAGTGGTGCTCCGGTAAAAATAACTGCTTCCAGAGATTTGACCTTTGCCAACATCGCCCAGGAATGTAAACATCGAAAGGGGATTGACATTGTAGGCATCGTTGACTGCGCTTCACCCGAAGTTATTGATGATATTTCCCAATTAATCAACCGCGGAGAAATGAAACCCTTAAAAGAAGGTGGCTTAATTTATCAGGATAAAGTTACCATTATTTTAGGCTCAGAAATTGAAACCAAAGAAGCAAATGGAGGATTGTCTCATCAAATAGCTTTTTTTCCTTATTTCGAAGATGTAAAAGAATTTAGTAAAACCTTATCTCATTTAGTCACTAACGTAAGTTTAAGCAGTCAAAACTGTAAGATTAGTGCTCAAGAGTTTTTTAAAATTATTAATCGAATTGGTGGAATATTAATTCCCGCTCATGTCTTTACACCCCATAAAAGTGTTTATGGAAAATGTGTAAAAAGATTAAAAGAGATGTTTAGCAGAGCTACTTTAAAAAAGATTCCTGCTATAGAATTGGGATTAAGTGCTGATACAGAAATTGCCGACCATTTAAAGGAGTTAGCCGAGTACACCTTTTTAACTAATTCAGATGCACACTCCCTGCCTAAAATTGGCAGAGAATACAATATAATTGAATTAGAGAAGGCAAATTTTAAAGAGATACTTTTAGCCTTGCAGAGAAAAGAAGGAAGAAGGATAATTGCTAATTACGGCCTTGACCCCAAACTGGGTAGATACCATCGAACTTTTTGCGAGGTTTGTAATTATATAGCAACCAGCAATCCCCCAGTTTATAAATGCGAAAAATGCGGAAGTGATAAAATAGTAAAAGGCGTTTTTGATCGGATTGTGGAAATTGGAGATTATCAACAGTCTATTTCCCCTTCTCATCGTCCAACTTACTATCACCAGGTTCCTTTAGAATTTGTACCCGGTGTAGGCAAAAAGACCCTGAATAAATTGTTTGATTATTTTGGTACCGAAATGAATATACTGCACACAGCTTCTTATCAGGAAATCAGCCAGGTAGTAGGATTTGAGATTGCCAAAAATATAATTTTAGCTCGAAAGGGACTTTTAAAGTTAAGTCCTGGTGGTGGCGGAAAGTATGGAAAGGTCAAAAAGAAAGAAAAAATTTCTGGGGATAAAATTTTACAGTTAAATTTTTAATTTTATTTTCTGATTTTTTCTAAAAAAAATAAAGTAAGTTGTCTTAAACTAGTTGATTTATATTAAAAATAATTAACTAGTATTTTTTTTGAAATATTTTTGAAATATTTTTTAAAAAAAAGAGGAAAATCAAAACTTTTGTAGAATGTATTAATACAAAGACAAATTTAGGAGTTTCAAAAAAGAAAATATTTTATCAATTATACCGAACGATAATGATATGCAGGTGGTTTATATTTGAAATTTTCATCTGATTTACTGGAAGAAATAAGGAATCGTTGTGACATTGTAGATATTATTTCAGAATATGTACATCTAAAACAAGCGGGGAAGAGTTTTAAAGGATTATGTCCTTTTCATGGAGAGAAGACCCCTTCTTTTATGGTTAGTCCTGAAAAACAATTATTTCATTGTTTTGGATGTGGAGAAGGGGGCAATGTTTTTAATTTCCTTATGAAATATGAGAAAATTAGTTTTTTTGAAGCAGTGAAGATGTTAGCTAAAAAATCAGGCGTATCTCTCCCTGTAGATGAAGAAAAAGAAAATTTTCTTAACAGACAAAAAGAAAGACTGTATAAATTAAATAATCTGACCGCAAATTATTACCGAGAATGTCTATTTAAGACTAATCAAGGAAAAAAAATAATAAATTATTTAAAAAAAAGAGGAATTAACGATACTAGTGTCGAAAAGTATAAATTAGGTTATGCTCCTTCTGGCTGGGATGTGTTAACTAACTTTTTAAAGAAAAAAGGGTATTCTTACGAAGAGCTAACTAAAGCCAGAATAATAAGTAAAAGCAAAATAGAGGGAAAATATATTGACTATTTTAGAGATAGAATAATTTTCCCTATCTTTAACTTATCGGGAAGGGTAATAGGCTTTGGGGGTAGGGTTTTAGATGATTCTTTGCCCAAGTATATAAATTCTCCAGAAACGTTGGTTTATAACAAAGGGAGCAATTTATACAGTTTAAACTTTGCTAAGGAAGATATCCGAAAAAAGGGATACCTAATTATTGTAGAAGGCTATACTGATGTATTAATTACTCAACAATACGAATTTAATAATGTAGCAGCATCCCTGGGAACAGCTTTAACTGCTAGACAGATAGATTTAATAAAACGGTTTACTGATATGGTTTTAATCGCTTATGATGCAGATTCAGCCGGTAATATGGCGACTTTAAGAAGTTTAGATTTACTGGTAAAAGCTGGTCTTGAAGTTAAAGTAATAGATTTACCACAAGGTTATGACCCAGCTGATTTTTTAATTAAAAAAGGAAGAACACCTTTTCAAAATTTAATTGATGGATCGCTTTCCTTGATAGATTATAAGTTAAAACTTTTATATTCTAAAAATAGTATTAAAACTATAGAAGGAAAAGTAAAGGTTATTAAAGGAATTATACCTACCCTGAGCATAATGGGCGATGAAAATGAGCTAAGAGCTCAGATTGTAAAAATATCTGAAGAATTAAAATTAACCGAAGAAGCAATTAGGATTGATTTAGTAAAATATAAAAAAGGCTTAAAGGAATTTATCCCTAGTTTTATTAATCCGGATTCTGAGTCTGGAAATATTAAGGCAGAAAAAATTCTCATTGGATGTATGCTTGAAAACGAACAGATTGCCCAGAATATTTTAAAAAAGTTGAAAGCAAAAGATTTTACCGTTCCACTACATCGTCAAATTGTGGAAGCCATTGAAAAAATTTTAAAAGATGATAAAATAATAGATTCTCAAAAAGTTATTGACTGTTTAAATGATGATAAGGCAGCAAAATTAATTTCTAAGATTTTAATGGAAGAAACCATAACTTTTGATGGGAAAATAATATCCGGATATGTAGATACAATAAATAATTTTAAGTTGACTCAAGAGAGAAAAAATCTCGAAAAAAGAGCAAAAATTCTCGATGAAAAGATAATAAAATCTGAAAAGATAGAAAAAGATGATTTAAAAGAATTACGAGAAATTGTTCGGCAACTTAAAGGTCAAAATATTAATTAAAATTTTAATTTTATAATTTATTTAAACAGGTAATTTTACTTTGAGAAGGAAGGCTTGATAATGAGAAAAAAGAAAATAATGGAAGAATTAATTAAAGTAGGGAAAGAGCAGGGATATTTAACCTATAAAGAAATGGAAAAATATTTAGCAGAGGATATTTTAGATCTGGATAAAATAGAAGATTTGTATGATGTTCTAAGTGAATCTGGAATTGAGTTAGTTGAAACTGTGGAAGAAGGTAATTTACTGCTTAAAGATAAAGACGTTGAATCCCATTCTTCTAAAAAGAAAATAGATTTAGAAATAGAATTGGTGAAACAATTAGATTTAGATGATCCTGTAAAAATGTACTTAAAGGAAATAGGAAAGATAAAATTATTAACTGCTAAACAAGAAGTGGAATTGGCTAAAAGAATGCAAAAAGGAGATCACGAAGCCAAGAAGAAATTAGTAGAGTCAAATTTAAGATTGGTAGTAAGTATTGCCAAAAGATATGTGGGTAGAGGAATGCTATTTTTAGACCTGATCCAGGAAGGTAATATGGGTCTAATCAGAGCAGTAGAGAAGTTTGACTACAAAAAGGGATATAAATTTAGTACTTATGCTACCTGGTGGATAAGGCAGGCAATTACCAGAGCTATAGCAGATCAAGCGAGGACTATTCGCGTTCCTGTTCATATGGTAGAGACTATTAATAAATTAATAAGGGTGTCACGCCATCTCTTGCAGGAATTAGGACGAGAACCGACCGTTAAGGAAATAGCCAAAAATATGGAAATTACTGAAGACAAAGTAAGGGAAATATTAAAAACTGCCCAGGAGCCTGTTTCTTTAGAAACTCCAATCGGAAAAGAAGAAGATAGTCACTTGGGAGATTTTATAGAAGATAAAGATTCGCCCGCTCCTCCTAAAATTGCTACTTACACGCTTTTGAAAGAGCAATTGGATGAGGTCTTGGAGACTTTGACTTATCGAGAGAAGAGAGTTTTAGAATTAAGATTCGGAATTGCCGGTGGTCATCCTCATACTTTAGAAGAAGTTGGCAGAGAGTTTGGAGTAACCAGAGAAAGGATTCGTCAGATTGAGGCAAAAGCATTAAGAAAATTAAGACATCCTAGTAGAAGTAAAAGATTGAAAGACTACTTGGAATAAAAATAAAAGTAAAAATTATTCTTTTAATTAAATAAAAATTAAATAAAAATAT
>JBAUBA010000109.1:0-1819 GCA_049676265.1 Atribacterota bacterium | reverse complement strand
CGAGTCCAGTGCATGATACATTGGCGATTCGCCCAGGCGTAATTCGCCGCACAGGCCATAGCTGCATAATAGTTTTTTCCTTCCGGTGAAGACAGAGGAGCACAGGCCAATTGCCGGTCGGGAAGTTGTATCCCGTATTTCTGTACAGCCTTTTGCATGGTCACTAAATAATCGGTACAAACCTGATGCCCCAACCCCCGTGAACCACAATGAATCATGACGGTAATCTGGCCTTCTTCCAACCCCAGTTCCCGGGCAGCTTCAGGGTCATAAACCTTGTCAATTACCTGAATTTCTAAAAAATGATTACCAGAGCCAAGAGTGCCCAATTGAGGTTTTCCTCTTTCCAGGGCATGCTGGCTGACCAGGTCGGGATTGGCATCTTTCATGCACCCTTCTTCTTCGGTAAACAAAGTATCTTCTTCCCAACCAAAACCTCTCTCCACTGCCCACCTGGAACCTCTTCTTAAGACACCTCTTACTTCATTAAAACTTAATTTTATCTTCCCCTTCGAACCCACACCGGATGGTATAGCCCTGAATAGTTCATTTACTAATAATTCAATTTTCGGCTTTACTTCTTTTAAGATCAAATTAGTTCTTATTAATCTGACCCCGCAGTTTATGTCAAAACCCACCCCTCCGGGTGAAATTACTCCGTTATCCAGGGTTGTGGCAGCTACCCCGCCGATAGGGAAGCCATACCCCCAATGGATATCCGGCATGGCTAACGAACGCCCTACAATCCCTGGCAAAAAAGCCACATTAGCCACCTGTTCCGCTGCCTGGTCCTGGCGAATTTTTTCCAATAAATTCGAAGAGGCATAAATCAGGCCAGGTACTCTCATCCCAGAGTTATAGTTTTTGGGAATTTCCCAGCGATAATCATCTATTTTATTTAAAGGTCCATCCCATAATTGTTTCATTTTAATCCCCTCCTCGCATGCGTATGATTACTCAGATTAAAGATGATTACACAGATATCATTTTTAAAATATAAATCAAATATCAAATATTACCTGGGCTCTCCATAGCCCGCTTTCCTCATCTTTTTTAATTTCTAAACGGTGGTAAGTTGCGGCTTTTATCTCTTTTTCTATTTTAATGGAAGGAGGGTTAATTTTCATCCCCTCAATTTCCGCTTTAATCTGAAAATCAGATAATTCCTTTATATGAAATTTATTAAGAATTACTAATCTGGTTTCACTGATATATAAAAGTTCATTAAGCCAGGCGAAGAGCAAGCCTTCCAAGTTGTCAGCTTCCAGCTTTATTTTATCATAAAAATTTTCTTTAGGATTTTTGTTTTCTCCGGCGATAATTTCAAACATCCCTTTGGCAGCATTGATAAAAACTTCTTTTCTGGTTTTGCCATAAGCCGCTATCCCGATATCAGCAGTATGTTCGAGGATTTCAAATTTTTTCATAGATATTCGTTACCTTTTTAAAATTTTAAGTTAAACAAAAAAACTCCCATCGCTTAGTAATATCTACTACTAGGGACGAGAGTTTGCTCACGTGGTGCCACCCTGATTCAATAGGAAAATATCCTATCCTTCATTGGCTGATTGTTTAACCCATCTTAAGATGTGTTTCCAGATATTTTAATTTCACCGGAAATATTAAAAAGGGTGGAATTCGATAAAGCCAATACTAATTTGCACCAACCATCAGCTCTCTGGAAAGGACCGTTACCTACTAGCCCCTAAATATATAACTATATATTTTTTATTTTTCTAATTATAAATTTTAATATCCCTTCTTGTCAAGCTTTTACTCGTATTGCGTATCGCGTATCGAGTATTGCGTAGGAAAATAC
>JBAUBA010000108.1:0-15992 GCA_049676265.1 Atribacterota bacterium | reverse complement strand
GATTTTAATTGAGGGAAAAGGATAACTTCTTTAATTGAATCAGAATTAGTAAGCAACATCATTAATCTATCAATGCCTATGCCCAAACCACCAGTAGGAGGCATGCCATATTCTAAGGCTTCAATATAATCTTCATCCATGAAATGACTTTCCATATCTCCTGCCTTTCTTTTGGCAACCTGTTCTTCAAATCGACATTTCTGCTCTGCCGGGTCATTTAATTCAGTAAAGGCATTAGCTAATTCCATCGAATTGACAAACAGTTCAAAACGCTCCACTAATTCCGGATTATCTTTCTTTTGTTTTGATAAAGGGGAAATCTCGAGAGGATAATCGAAAATAAAAGTTGGCTGAATTAAAGTTGGCTCTACATATTTTTCGAAAAGTTCGTTAGTAATTTCACCTCTGTTTATTTTTCCCTTTATATTTAAACCATGTTTCTTTATAATTTTATCAAAATCTTTTTGAAGTATTTTTTCTATATTAATACCACTCACCTCTTCAATAACTTTACACATGCTTATTCTTTTCCAGGGAGGGGTAAAATTAATTTTATTGCCCTGATATTCAACTTCTAAACTGCCAAAAACATTTTTAATTACATATATTATTAATTCCTCAGTAATTGTCATCATGCTATGGTAGTCACCATACGCTTCATACAGCTCTAACATAGTAAATTCAGGATTATGTTTAGTAGAAATACCTTCGTTTCTAAAATCACAACCTAACTCATAAACTTTTTCTAAGCCTCCAACTATTAAACGCTTCAAATATAATTCTGTGGCAATTCTTAAATATAAATCCCTATGTAAAGTATTGTGATGGGTAATAAAAGGTCGTGCAGTAGCCCCGCCGGGAATAGGCTGCATTATGGGAGTTTGAACTTCTAAAAAGCCCCTATTATCTAAAAAATTTCTTATAGATTGTACTACCTTGCTCCTTTTAATAAAAATTTCTCTGACTGAAGGGTTTACTATCAGATCTAAATATCTTTTTCTATATCTTACTTCCACATCTTTAAGTCCGTGCCATTTTTCAGGTAGACTACGCACAGACTTACATAGAAGACTAAATTCTTCAACAAATACAGTAACTTCGCCAGTTCTAGTTCTAAAAATCAGACCTGAAACTCCCAAAATATCCCCAACACCGATTTTACTAAAAAGTTTAAAAGCATCCTCTCCGACTTTATTTGATTTTATATAAATCTGGATTCTTCCGCTTACATCTTCAATATTAGCAAATATAGCTTTTCCGTGTGTTCTTAAAGCCATCAACCTGCCAGCTACACTAGCTTTTTCTTTGCCACATTCACCAACTTGTAAATCTTTATTTTCTTCTATTAAATCTTTTATTTTATAAGTCCTGTTGAAACTATGCCCAAAAGGATCAATACCTTCTCTTTTTAATTCTTCTATTTCTTTCCATTTATTAGATATAATTTCCGTTGTACTCTTTTTTATTTCCACCCGATCCACCTCTTTTTACTTTTATTGCTAGATATTATTATGTTAAAAAAATTAATAATATAGTACGAAATTATTATGATTTTGCTGTCTGACAAATATCTTAATTGCATAGGAATTTCCTTTTTCCGTAAGCCCTAATTAGCATATAGTAATAAAACGAAAAATGAAAAGCGCTAAACGCTGTACGCTAATTAAATACTAACGAATAATTTAAGCTATTTTATTTTTTAGTTATATTTATAATTAGCTTATCTTGCAAAAAGGTTTAGAAATAAATAATGAACAAAGTATTGTTATTTTTTAATTTTTTAAATAACTTTGTTCATTATTACAATTAATAACTATTTAGATTGCTAAATTAATGCATAAATTATTTGATATCTAAAATTTTATATTTAACATGCCCTGCCGGGACTCTAACTTCTACTAAATCACCTTTCTTTTTCCCTAAAAGAGCCCTTCCGATAGGAGAAGAGATGGAAATCTTCCCACAATCCGGTTCAGATTCCACATAATCTAAAATAGTATACTTACACTCTTTTTTACTTTTCATATCTTTAACTAACACCTCTGACCCTAGTAATACGCAATCCGGATTTTCTTCTTTATCTATCAATTCATAATTTTCAATAATTTTTTCCAATGCCAAAACTCTTCCTTCTATAAAAGATTGCTCATTTTTAACGTCGTTATATTCTGCATTCTCAGCGATTTCACCAAAAGCTACCGCATTTCTAATTTTTTCAGCAATCTCTTTTCTTTTTACTCCTTTAAGATAATGAAGCTCTTCTTGAACCTTTTTTAAACCTTCTTCGGTTAGCATTACCTTCCCATTAAGCGTCATAAATATCTCTCCTCACTAAAAATTAGTACATTTAAATAGTAAATAACAAATACTTTCTCTTAAAAATTAAATATAAGCACTATTACCTTTTCTGATAGATAATAGTGCTTATATTATATAATAATCTTTTATAGAGATTATAAGATATCTATATTTTATTGTCAAATAAATTCTTCTTCTAACTACCCCACCAAAGTTTACACTAACCGCCGTATCATATTCGTATTGCGTATTGCGTGAAAAAAAACGGAAAAAAGATTGGAAAAACAAAGGTGGTAACTATTTTTTCCTTTCTTTAAGTGCCTCACTAAGGTTTAGATTTAATACGGTATTATTAGATTATTTATTAGATTAAACCTAATTTTTTTCCAGCCCTTTCAAAAATATCCAAAGCTTTATCAATATCTTCAGAAGTATGAGTTGCCTGAACATGAGCCCTTAGTCTATCAGTCCCTTTGGGAATCGCCGGGAAAAGGATGGGACAGATAAATATTCCTTCATCATTAACCATTTTACACAATTTTAAAGTATCTTCCTCTTCGCCGATTAATATAGGAACAATACAGGTAGTACTATTCATGGTATTGTAACCCATAGAATTTAACCCATCTTTAAATTGTTTCATATTTTTCTGTAAATTCGTTATACGCTCAGGCTCATCTTCAATAACTTCCAAACAGGCTATAGCGGTGGCAGCTGCTACAGGAGGAAGACTTGCTGAAAATATAAATGGCCTTGAATTGTGTTTTAAATAAGTAATTAAATCTTTATTGCCTGCTAAATAACCCCCAATACTGGGAATGGTTTTGCTTAGTGTCCCCATATGAATATCCACAGCACCTTTAAGGTCAAAATGTTCCTCTATCCCGTGTCCGGTTTTTCCTAATACTCCTATAGAATGAGCTTCATCAACCATTAGTTTTGCATTATACTTTTTAGCTAAACGTGATATTTCGGGTAGATTAGATACATCCCCATCCATACTATATACGGCATCAACTATAATTAATTTATTAGTATACTTTCCAGAATTTATCAAAACTTTTTCCAGACTTTCCATATCGTTATGTAAGTATGATCTATGATCTGCACCGGAAAGTAAACAGCCATCAATTATACTAGCATGATCTAATTTATCTATTATAACTAAGTCCCCTCTCTGGCAAAGTGTAGTTATAGCTGCCAAATTAGTTACGTACCCACTGCTGTAAGTAACTGCATCTTCTGCTCCTTTAAATTTTGCAATTTTAGCTTCTAATTTTTCGTGTATCTTGGTAGTACCAGCCAACAATCTGACTCCTGCAGCACCTGTCCCATATTTTTCAATGGCATCAATGGCTGCTTTTTTTATTTTGGGATGAGTAATCAACCCCAAATAATTGTAAGAAGCAAGCATTATCATCTCCCGGCCATCAATAGTTACTCTTGCTCCAGAAGCTCCGTCTATACTTTTTAAGTAAAAATACCGTTTTTCATCTTTCATCTTTTTTAGTCTTTGAATAAGTTCATTTATTTTTTCTTCTAATGGAATCACCATTCTTTTCTCTCCTTTTTAGCATTTAATTTTGCCTAATTTAACTTTTCTATTCTTGGTTTAAAGCCAGTTTTTTCTATTAGTTTTAAATAATCTTCCGGTAGTAATTCTTCCGGAGATTTTCCGGATATAGCTACTAGGGTAGCTTGAAATACATTGGTCCCAAAAGACCTTCCTTCAAATTCCGGAGTTGTAGCAATCAGATAATTTACCCCTCTTTTCTTAAGATCCTCCACATTGGAACTGGTAACAGTATTGGTTATAACAATCTTCCCTTCCATATCCTGGGGCATATACTGACTTATACCTAAATAATCACCGGCAATTATATCAGCATCTTGAAAATATTTAACATACTTTAAATTAGACTTCTCCTGCTTTTCGCCTGTAGGATACAAATATTTTATAGGGACATGTACTAATATAGGTAAAAGTAACCGAGCAAAAATTTCAATACTTCGAAAAGAATGAAGCGGGATAGGAATGTTTAAACAAAATATCAAGTCTCCAAAAGTCATCTCACATCCAGCATCTATTAAACCCTCTGCCATTCCATATCTATCCACAGTAATAGTAACTAAAGCTTTTTTTCCTTTTAAACTAATATCAGTTTGATTATCAATATATTTTACTACGCTTTTTTCTAATACATATTTTATCCCGGTACCATCTACAATGGGAGTCTTTTTGATAACACTAACTATCTTTTCTGATTCTCTTATAGTATATCTTTTCCCGTGAGGTCCGGAATACAAATATAGATCTGTCCCTCCTAAACTGAAGATATCTACCTTCCCATCATTCTCCTGAAATATTTGCATCATCTTTTTCACATCGCCATCAGTTCCTCTTCTTTCGATTTCAACTTTCTCCCCTAAAATTTCGACCACAACTTTATGATCTCTGGTGGAAGAACCCAGACTAACCCCTAAAACTTTTTTCATTTTTAAACCCTCTCTTCTTTAGAATTCAAATTAATTTTTAACCTCTTTTACTATTTCTATTATCTTTTCAGGATTAACATATTTACTCTCTTTAATAGGAGAATGACCGATAATTATGCCAATCACCTGAACACTAAACATTTTCTCCACTATAGGTACCCTTATATCTGAACCCATAAAAATAATCAAGTCAAAATCTGCCAAGTTGACGATTATTTCAACTATTTCATTAAATAATTCGTTTTTCCCCTTTTTCTCTATAAAATCAAAGCGCTCTTCTTGAGTTAAAAGTAAGACATACTCAATCCCCAGCTCTTTTGCTAAACTAGTCAGCTCTTCTTTGTTCTTGATGGGAAAACCGATCAAGGCAATCTTCTTACCTTTCCTTATTTCTCCTAAACTTTCTAACCTGGAGACAAAAGTTCTTTCCACTCCTAATTTGCGGGCTACTCCTTCCTGCGTCACTCCTTTAGTTCTTAATTCTAAAATTTTATTAATTTCCCTATTTAATTTTTCTTTAGATATTACTTTTTCCCCAATTCGAATAAACTGCATTCTTAAAATCTCCTGTATACATTTTTGTATACACGTAGTATAACACAGCTTTTTTTCACTATCAACTTTTTTTGAAAAATAAATGAATGAATTTACAATACTACCGTTCTTGGGATTTTTTCTAATAGGAAAGCACTTCTCGCGGATTAGCGTAGAGCGGGTAGAAAAAAAGTTGCATGTTACGGGTTGCAAGTTTACAAGATAGAAGTCAGGAGCCAGTAGTAAGAATCCAGAATAAGATAGTATTAAGTATCTATATAGCAAAAAAATAAGAGAAAAAAGTAGGGGTGTATTGCATACATTTCAATAGCGTATAGTGAAGAAAAAAGAGAAAGAAGAAGAAAGATAAGGTCGTAAGGTACAAATAGGGGCAGACACAAGGTCTTCCCCTACACCTGAATCCTAATTCCTTTAACACGATGTGTGATACACAATACGTAATGCGATAGGTTAATAACTATTTGCAAATGAACATATCAATTGGTAAATTGGCAGATTAGTAGAACGGTAGATTTCAAAGTTAAGGGTTTTGAAATATGGTTTTTCTCTTTTAGCTTCAAATTTTTAATTTAATTAGGACAAATTTTTTTAATCCAAAACTATACGCTAAACGCTGTACGCTCTACGCTATGTTTATTCGCAAACGACTAATTATTTATCCTTCTATTATTCCACCTCCTACAACTATATCTCCCTGGTAAAGTACTGCTGATTGTCCCGGGGTAATCGCTCTTTGCGGTTTTTCAAAATTAATTAGGACCCTGTCTTCACCATAAGGAGAAATAATTGCCGGAGATTTTTTACTATTATATCTTATCTTTACTTCTGCCTTTATAGAATTTGAAAGTTTATCTCCAGAAATAAAACTTAAATCTTTTACAAATAATTTATCCCTATAAAGATCTTTATCGTCACTCAAAGTAATCACGTTTTGGTGGGAATTTATTTCAGTTACATACATTCGCTTATTCAAAGATACTCCCAATCCCTTTCTCTGGCCAATAGTATAAAAAGGAATACCTTGATGTTTTCCTAATATGTTTCCTTCTTTGTCTATAAACTTACCAGGTTTGATAGTGTTTTTAATATGTTGAGTCAAAAATTTTCTATAATTATCATCCCGGATAAAACAAATTTCCTGACTCTCTGCTTTTTTATAATTTTTTAAACCATATTTTTTAGCCAATTCTCTGGTTTGCTTTTTCTTAAATTTGCCCAAAGGAAACAAAACAAAGGGCAATATTTCCTGGTTTAATCTATAAAGAAAATAAGATTGGTCTTTGTTTTCATCTGCCCCTCTCTTAAGCAAAAATTTCTTGCTCTTCTGGTCATACTCATTAATGGCATAATGACCGGTAGCAAGATAATCCGCACCTAAAGATTTTGCTTTCTCCAATAATAATCCAAATTTTATTTTCATATTACAGACTACACAGGGGTTGGGGGTTCGGCCTGTAAGATATTCATTGCAGAAATAACCTATAACTATATTTTTAAATTCTTTGGTAAAATCCAGAACATGCCAAGGAATTTCAAGATTTTGAGCAGTCTCTTCCGCCGATTCTAAACTTTCGTTACCATCATAATGGTGGATAGTAATACCAAGAACATCATAACCTTCTTTTTTTAACAGGGCTGCGGCTAATGAACTGTCCACACCTCCGCTCATTGCCACCACTACTTTCTTTTTTAAATTTTTAATCATAATAGTTTATTCTCTTTTTGTGTTTAACACTTATCCTTGTACTCTTAGTATTTCTAATTCATCTTCTGTTAATGGTTTTACTTTCATAGTTCTGACTAATTCTTTAGATTTATTATAATAATTAATATTGACTTCTTCGTTTTCTTCTTCATTTCTATCACAATACCTTGCAGTAATCTGACAGGATTTATCGATCAGTTCGTTATTTGCTTTAGACCCCCCTTTTAACAAAGAAACCGGGCCTTTTAAATTTTTTGCTTTAAAAAGAAGGTCTCCATCTTGAAAAATATTTTGCAGTTGTTCATTTTCTTCTTTATTTCTTCCTACTACCAATTTAATATCTTTACTTAATCTAAAGTGTCGGCCTAATTTTAGCAGCTCTATCTCTTCTAAAGAAAAAACGCCTTGAGTAAATAAATCTCTTAATCTTTTTGAAAAAGCCGGCTCGGTTAATTTGCAACCTCCAGCCGGTGACGGATAATCCTTTATCCCCATTTTGGCGGCCAACTCTATCTGCCTTTTTCTCGAACGGCCAGAAATATCCAACAATTTATTTCTGTCCACCAACCCCTCTTTTTCGGGAATGGTCTCAGCTAATAACAAAGCAGATAATGGACGAAGAATTCTTCCTTCAAACCCTGATTCTTTCTCAATTATATTTAAACTGTTTCTGTTCTGAGACATGGGCCTTTCTCCTAAAACTTCACCGCTCAAAATAAAAGAAGCCCCTATCTTGGTCATATATTCCCCCGCCTTTTTGAACATAAGGGCATGACAGTCTATACAAGGATTCATATTCTTTCCGAACCCATACTTGGGTTTTTTTAAAATCTCCAGTAATTCCTGGGTTATATCTATAATTTCTAGATCCATATCTAAACTTTTCGTCGTTAAAAAGGTCTTATCTAAACCAAAAAAAGGAGTTTTAAAATTAACTCCTTTTACTTCTATCCCTTGTTCATGGATAAGTTTTACCGCTAAAATACTATCCAGGCCGCCAGAAAATAAAACAACTGCCTTTATTTTATCTTTCATCTTTTTGTCTTTCTCCTATTTTTTGAGTTATAATACATAAATCTTTCAAAGAAGTAGCATCTAAGGTTTGATTTATCTTCTTTGTTACATCCTCTAATAATACCTTGATGGCACAATCCTCTATTTTTTTACATTTTTTTGGGGATTTTTCTTTAATTTTTTGACCAGCTAAAATGCAGTTCACTAAAACTATCGGCCCTTCCACTGCTCTAATTATGTCACCGGCATTAATCTTCTCTGCTTCTTTAGCTAACAAATACCCTCCACCTGCTCCCCTGGTGCTTTTTACTAAATTTGCTTTCTTTAATTTATTGAATAACTGTTCTAAATATTGCAGAGAAATCTCTTGTCTTATGGAGATATCTCTTAAAGAAATCGGTTTTAAATTGTTACATTGAATTTGGGCTAAATCTATCATCGCCCGAAGCGCATATCTTCCTCGAGTTGATAATTTCATTGGTTTTTCTCCTTAATTAATTTGACTTACTAAAAAATTATATTATTTATGACTATTTTTGTCAACATTCCTAAAGGAAAGTATCAAGTATATAGTATTAAGTATCGAGTAAAAACAAAGAAAAGTACCATAAGAAAAAGAAAATAGGAAAACAAAAACAATAAATATTCTTTTCTTTTTTAAAGTACCACACGAAAGTTTACATTAGCTTTAGTAATTCGTATTGAGTATCATGTTAAGAAAGAGAAAGAAAATAAATCAAGGGAAAGCAGCACCTCTCTATATCTTTTTGGTTAATTGTATTTTTTTACTTAATTAGGTTTGTAGTGTAAAAATCATATTTTTCTGATTTTACTTTAAAAACTTTAAACAATACTTTATAATACTTTCTATAAGATTAAAATTTATTATACAAAACACGGCAATTATTTTTAAAAAACAAAGAGGGGCTTAATGGAACGAAAATGGTGGAAAGAGGCGGTAGTATATCAAATCTATCCCAGAAGTTTTAAGGACAGTAATAGAGATGGCATCGGAGACCTACCGGGGATTATTCAGAAATTAGATTATTTAAAAAATTTAGGGATAGATGTTATCTGGTTATGTCCGGTCTATAAATCTCCTAATGATGATAATGGCTATGATATCAGTGATTACCAGGATATTATGAATGATTTTGGTATAATGAAAGACATGGAAAGATTGTTAGCCGAAATACACGAAAAAGACATGAAATTAATTATGGATTTAGTAGTAAATCACACTTCTGACGAACACCCCTGGTTTTTAGAATCCCGCTCTTCTTTAGATAACCCTTATCGAGATTTTTATATCTGGAGAAGGGGCAAAAACGGTTCACCTCCCAATAATTGGGGTTCCGTTTTTGGCGGTCCCGCGTGGGAATATGGTAAAACTACTGATGAATATTATTTACATCTTTTTTCTAAAAAACAACCTGACTTAAATTGGGAAAATCCTCGGCTAAGAGAAGAAATTTACAAGATGATGAAATGGTGGTTAGATAAAGGAATTGATGGTTACAGAATAGATACGGTAAATCTGTTTTCTAAAGTCAGCGATTTGCCCGATGGAAAAATAATAAAAGGATATAAATATGGTGATGGTAGCCCTTATTTTCTAAATGGTCCGAGTATTCACGAATACCTGCAAGAGATGAACAAAAAAGTGCTTTCAAAATATGACATTATGACTGTAGGAGAAACTCCCGGAACTCCTCCCCAAATTGCAGCCATGTATGTTAACCGGGATAGACATGAACTTGACATGGTCTTTCATTTCGAATTGATGGAGATTGACCATGACCCTATAAATAAATGGAAGTCTAAAGAATGGAAATTGACTGAATTAAAAAAAATTTTTACTAAGTGGCATGAGGGTTTAAAAGAAAAAGGCTGGAACAGCCTTTTTATGAATAACCATGATCAACCCCGTATGGTTCCCGATTCGGTAATGATAAGAAATACCGAGTGGAATCAGCTAAAATGTTGGCTACTTTACTATATACGCTTCCGGGAACTCCTTATCTCTATCAGGGCGAAGAAATTGGAATGACGAATGTTGCTTTCGATAACATAGAAGACTACCGAGATATAGAAACTCTAAATTTCTACCGTGAAATGACCAAAAATGGTCTTCCTAAAGAAAGAATTATGGAAGCCATCCATCCAATAAGTCGGGATAATGCCCGCACTCCTATGCAATGGGATGATAGTCCTTATGCTGGTTTTACTACCGGCATGCCCTGGATTAAGGTTAACCCAAATTATCCAGAAATAAATGTTGCCCATAATTTAAAAGATTCAAATTCAATATTTTATTATTACCAAAAAATAATCCACCTTAAAAAAGAAAATTTAATTATGATCTATGGAGATTATCATCTTATCGTGGAAGATGATGAACATATTTATAGTTATTTGCGTACTCTCAATAAAGACCGATTACTAATTATTCTTAACTTCTTTTCCAGCCAAACAATTTTTAATCTTCCGGAAGACATTGACTATAAAGATAAAAAATTGCTAATCAGTAATTATGATATTGAAGAAAAAGAAGATATTAAAAATATATATCTACGTCCTTATGAAGCAAGAGTATATAAATTAGTCGATAGTGAATAAACCTGGCATCGAGCGTACAGCGTTTAGCGTATAGTTTTGGATTAATAAAATTTGTCCTAATTAAATTAAAAATTTGAAGCTAAAAGAGAAAAACCATATTTCAAAAATCTTAACTTTTTTCGTATAAAGTATTGCTTTTAAAGTAGGGATCGGATTTATCCGACCCATTTTCATTACGAATTCGATGAATCGAACAGTAAGATAAAAAAGGAGCAGATTCAAAACAAAATCTGCTCCTTTTTTATCTATATTATTTTTTTCTTATATCTTATTCACAAGTTATAGCTTCTACCGGACAGCCATCAGCAGCCTCTTTGCATGATTCAATCAAATCATCTGGTACCTTGCTAACCTTTACTGTTGCTATATCATCCTTCATTTCAAATACTTCAGGACAGGTATCTTCGCATAATCCACACCCTGAACATAAATCTTTATCAACTACAGCCTTCATTTTACATTTTCCTCCTTCTATTATAATTAACGATTTTAAAATTTATTAAGTAATTAAGTGTAAATTCAACACCACTTTAATTTTTATTTTCTAGGTAATTTCGACCAATAATTTTTTAATTGTCTTATCAGATAATTTTCCCTATTAAGAGAAAAATTTATTTATAACATAAAGAGCATACCTTAAAAAAAGATAAATTTCAAGTGTTTTAACAACTTTTTATATCCCGTCAATAATCCTTATATTTCATATTCCATAAAATCCTCTGCTAATATGGTGTCAGGAAATATGCTCTGGGCCTCAACAAGTAAACCATTCTCGGTTATTGTCAACTTATTATTCGAGCTATAACGTGGACTAATGTGAGTTATTATCAATTTTTTAACCTGAGCTTTTTTAGCAATCTTAGCAGCTATTGTGGTAGTCGAATGGAAATTTCTCTTAGCTAAGTCTTCTTCCTGTTGGGAGAAAGTTGTCTCATGAATTAGAAGATTAGCACCTTTAGCCAGATTCACTAAATTTTTACAATAGGTAGTATCGCCACAAAAGACTATTTTTCTCCCTTTTTTAATTTCGCTTATAAAATCATTACCCTGAAAGATTCTTCCATTGGGCAATTCAACTGTTTTGCCTTCTTTTAGAGTACGATAAATTGGACCGGGAGGGATATTGAATCGGCGGGCTTTATCTATTAAGAAATGACTCCTATCTTTTTTTTCTTCTACAGAATAGGCATAAGTTTTAATATTGTGATTTACTTCTATGTATCGAACTATATACTCCTCATCTTCCCAGATAATCCCTGCTGATAAATTTGGCGGGATAATTTTTATCTCAATTTCATAAGGGATATAGGTTTTGGTTATATTTAAGGTTTCTTTTAAATATTTATCAAGGTTTTCCGGACCAAATATTTGAATTTTTTGCTGATTTTTTCCACCCCTCAAACCTCGGGAAGCCAATAGTCCGGGAAGGCCAAATAGATGATCCCCGTGTAAATGAGAAATAAAAATCTTCTCTAATTTAGATACCTTTAAAGATATTTTCTGAATCTGCTGTTGAGTTCCTTCTCCACAATCCCATAACCATAATTTATTTTTATTAATAAAAATAAGAGCAATAGAAGATACATTACGTTTCAAAGTGGGCATGCCCGAACTGGTGCCTAAAAATATAACTTTCATTAATTTTCACCTAATTTCTTCATCATTTCTTCCACACTCAGTAGTCTGACCTTTTAAAATTTCTATACCGTGCGGCAACACTTCTAATACTATTTCTAAAGATTCTCTTACTCCTTTAGGACTGCCGGGTAAATTTATAATCAAACTTTCTTTTCTAATCCCTGCCACCCCTCGAGATAATATCGCTCGGTTGGTCTTCTTGAAATTTTCACTTCTGATAATTTCGCTAATCCCCGGAACTTCTCTTTCGATTATTGCCAAAGTAGCCTCCGGAGTGACGTCTCTTTTTCCTAAACCCGTTCCTCCGGTAGTCAAAATTAAATCAAGATGCAATTTATCAACTGCCTTTATTAACTCTTCTTGAATAATATCATTTTCATCTGGAATAATTTGATAATATTTAACTTCTCCATTAATCTTCCTGATTACTTCTTCGATTACTTTCCCGCTTAGATCTTCTCTCTCTCCTCGCGAGCCTTTATCACTTATGGTTAAAATCCCAACTTTAATCATTCTGAAACCACCTCAATTCCATCACCTACTTTTACTTTTCCGCCCTTTAAAACGCGAGCGAAAACTCCTTCTTTAGTCATTATAGAGCTTACTGTTTTTCCATCAATTTCCAAAAAATAGCTATCTTTTTTTCCTATTTGAGTCATCTCTAATAAAATATCCTCTCCGACCTTTAGCTTAGTATCTATAGGGAGTTTATATAAAATTATTCCTTCTACATCTAAATTCTCATAGAGTTCACCAAAATTTACTGTTACACCTTGGTCTTGCATCTTATTCATACTATTAAGACCTAAAAGACTAATCTGCTTATGATATTTACCGGCATGGGCATCGCCTTCCAAACCCCAATCTTTAATAATTAACCCTTCTTTTATTGGTATCTTCTTCTCTTTTTTGACTTTTCCACAACAAACGGCTAAAATCTTACCTTTTATTTTTCTTTCCATTATCTTTATTCTCCCATTTTTGATTTGCCCTGATAATGTCCGCTTTGCCCTCCGGATTTTTCTACTAAATGTATATCTTGGATGGTCATCCCTCTATCTACTGCCTTACACATATCATAAATAGTGAGCGCAGCAACAGATACAGCAGTTAAAGGTTCCATTTCCACCCCGGTTTTCCCTACAGTCTTTACCTGGGATTGAATAACAATTTTGTTTTTTTCTTCATCAATTTTAAAATTAATATTAATACTGGTTAATAATAGAGGATGGCACATGGGAATAATTTCACTAGCCTTTTTAGCAGCCATAATGCCCGCAACCTGAGCTACTCCTAAAACATCACCTTTAGAAATATTTTTATCTTTTATCATTTTTAAAGTAGACGGCTGCATTATTATTTCTCCTTCAGCGATAGCTATTCTCAGAGTATTATCTTTTTCACCTACATCTACCATACGTGCTCTTCCTTCTTTGTTAAAATGAGTTAATTTTTGTTTTTTCATTTTTTATTTACTAACCTCCGATTTAAAACATTTTAAAAGATAAGTTTTTCAATTCTATTAAAATACTGGTTCAAGAAATAAACGCCGGCTAAAAATTTCTCTTTCTTATTGCCAGTCTTTATTAGTCAATTGGGGAATAAAATCCATGTTTATCACTTTTATAATACCTCGATGCAATCTCCGGTCTTTACTTTACCGCCTTTTAAGACTCGGGCAAATATTCCTTCTCTGGGCATTACACAATCCCCAATTTTTTTCCTAATTTCGCAATTATGGTGACATTCTTTCCCTATTTGAGTTACTTCTAATAAAACACTTTCTCCTACTGCCAATTTTGTCCCAAGCGGTAATTCAGGTAAAATAATGTTCTCAGTGGTTAAATTTTCTGCAAAATCACCAAATTTAATCTCAAAACCTTTATCTTTCATTTTATTGATACTTTCTATTCCCAACAAACTAATTTGCCGATGCCACTTTCCAGCATGAGCATCATTTTCCAGGCCATAATTTTCTATTAATGCTCCTGAACCTATGTCTTTTTTTACTGTTCCTTTCTCTCTGCTTTGGCATACTGCCAAAATTCTTCCTTTTGCTTTTTTATTCATTATCTATAACTTACCTTCCGTTTTTATTTATTAACCTCCGATTCGGGACATATAAAAAGATAAATTTTCTTGATTTTTTATATTTAATTTATGACCTTCTGGTTTTAGTTTAACGGCTTCTTTTAACTTGTCCCTTATAATTTTCTTTCTTAGAAATCCTTCGTCTTTTTTATCTCTTGCTAATTTCCTAATTGCCTCCTTAATATCGATTTCTTTATTAGAGAAAAGGCATGATCTTAGTTTGCCTTCGGAAGTTAGCCTTATCCGATTACAGGTTTTACAAAAATGCTGGCTCAAGGCAGTAATAAAACCTATAGTACCTTGACCACCTTTAATCTGGTAATATTTCGCCGGTCCATTTGCAGTACTAATTTTTATAGGATTTAGTAAATATTTCTTTATCAGTTTCTCTTTTATTTCCTGAACCGAAATAAATTCATCTTCAAATTCATTTATTACTTCTTCCCCAGAGGGCATAAATTCAATAAAACGAATATTTAATGGTCTCCCTAGAGTTAATCTTACAAAATCTTCTACTTCATCATCGTTAATTCCCCTAATTAGTACGGTATTAATTTTGATAGGCAATAATCCTGCCTTTAAAGCAGAATCGATTCCTTTTAATGCTTTTTCTAAACTTCCCCCTCGAGTGATTTTTTTATATTTTTCTTCCTGCAAGGAATCTAAACTAATATTTACCCGATTCAGTCCAGCGTCTTTTAATTTTTCGGCATATTCAGGAAGAAAAAAACCGTTAGTGGTTAAAGATATGTCTTCTAATTTATTTATCTTTCTTAAGTGTCTTATAAAATCTACTATCCCCTCTCTAACTAATGGTTCTCCGCCAGTTATCCTAACCTTAGTTACTCCCAGGTTTACTGCCTCTTGTACAATTTCCACTATCTCCTCAAATCTTAAAATCTCTTGGTGAGGAATAAATTCAAATTCTTTTTCAGATTGGCAGTAAATGCACCTATAGTTACATCGATCGGTAATAGAAACCCGAAGGTAGGAAATTTCTCTGCCAAAATTATCTATTAATTTATTCATTCTTTTAGTACCTTTCCGCTCTGAGAGAGGTCATATCCTCCTAAACTCAAAACTTTTTTCTTAAATTTATCTGATCGAATAATAGTCAATAATTTTTGAATCTTTAAAGAAGAGTAGTATTCTTTGGGTATAATTATATCATACCTCTCTTTGGCTACTGGCACAAAATCTAAGTGAAAGGTTTTGGCAGCAGACAAAATCCCCAGGCCTGCATCTACGCTCCCTTCCGCTACGTCAGAAGCTACCATTAAATGAGTGTACTCTTCCTTGGAATAACCCTGAATATCTAAAGGATTAATGTTTTTCTTTTTTAATAGATAGTCCAACAAAACTCTGGTTCCTGACCCTTTCTGTCTATTAATAAATTTTATATTCTTTCTAACTAAATCATCTATTCCTTTGATATTTTTTGGATTTCCTCTTTTTACCATTATCCCTTGTTCTCGGTATGTTAGATTCACAACTACTAATTCTCTCTGAGGAAGCATCTTTTTTATATAGGGGAAATTATATTCTCCACTCTCCGGATCCAATAGATGAGTGGTGG
>JBAUBA010000107.1:0-2340 GCA_049676265.1 Atribacterota bacterium | reverse complement strand
TATTTAAATATAAATCAATTTTTGTGTTATAGGGAATATTCATATCTGATTTAATATTTCTAATAGCTTTAATGATACTCATTATTTTTTCCATTTTATTTTCTGCATCTTTATTCTCATATTCTTCTTTGTATTGCGGCCAGGGTGAAACCATAATACTTTCCCCTTTGTGAGGCAGCTTTTGCCATATTTCTTCAGTTACAAAAGGCATAAAAGGATGCAAAAGCCTCAAGGTATTTTCTAAAACAAACCACAGAATATATTGAGAAGTTCTTTTTTCTATTACATCCTCTTCTTGATATAATCTTGGTTTAATGAATTCTATATACCAATCACAGAACTCGTTCCAGATAAATTCATAAATAATTTTAGCGGTTTCTCCATATTTATACTCATTAAGACATTCAGTGGACCTTCTTATTGTTTCATTTAACTTACTGATTATCCATTTATCAACTAAGGTCATTTTTAATTTATCTTTTTCTATTTTATCAATATCGAAATCCTTGAGATTCATTATAGAAAATCTTGAAACATTCCATATTTTATTAGTGAAATTTCTAAATCCTTTAATTCTCTCTTCTGAAAGGTAGATATAATTTCCCTGGATAGTTAGAGAGGCCAGGGTAATGCGAAGAGTATCAGCGCCATATTCATCAATTACCGTTAAAGGATCAATAGCGGTTCCACTGGATTTACTCATTTTTTTACCTTCTACATCTCTGATTAAGGGATTTATGTAAACTTGCTTAAACGGAACTTCACCGCGAAATTTTAAGCCCATCATTATCATTCGAGCCACCCAAAAGAAAATAATATCAAAACCGGTAACTAATACTGATGTCGGATAGAAAGATTTTAAATCTTCTGTTTCTTCCGGCCAGCCTAAGGTAGAAAAAGGCCACAAAGCAGAGCTAAACCAGGTATCTAAAACATCCGGGTCCTGCAGGAGATTATGACTTCCACATTTTTTACATGTTGTAGGATCTTCAAATTCTACGACCATTTTTTCACAATCTTGACAATACCAGACCGGGATACGATGTCCCCACCATAATTGACGTGAGATACACCAATCTTTAATATTTCTCATCCAATCATAATAAACTTTGTCCCAGCGAGAAGGAGTAAATTCAATTCTACCCTCCTCTACGGCGGAAATTGCCGGTTCAGCAATTTCTTTCATCTTAACAAACCATTGTTTCGAAAGATATGGTTCAATAATAGTTGCACATCTATAACAATGACCGATAGAATGTTTATATTCTTCGATCTTATTTAAGAACCCTTTTTTTCTTAATTCATTTAAAACTCTTTCTCGACACTCAAATACAGGTAAATTTTTAAACTCTCCGGCCTGTTCATTCATGGTTCCGTCATTATTTAATAAATTAATCATGGCAAGATTATGACGTTTTCCTAATTCAAAATCGTTTAAATCATGAGCGGGAGTTATCTTTACCGCACCGGTCCCAAATTCAGGATCAACATAACTATCAGCTACTATCGGTATTTCTCTGTTCATTAAAGGTAATATGGCAGTTTTATCTATAAATTTTTTATATCTTTTATCATCGGGATGAACTGCTACCGCAGTATCACCAAGCATAGTTTCGGGACGAGTAGTAGCAACAGTTATGGACTCTCCTTTAGAATCTTTTATGGGATAATTTATGTAATAAAGATTTGCATCTTCTTCAATTGATTCAACCTCAATATCAGCCAAAGCAGTCTGACATCTTGGGCACCAGTTTATTACATAATTTTCCCGGTATATCAGGCCTTCTTTATATAATTGTACAAATACTTTTCTAACAGCTTTGGACAGGCCTTCATCGAAGGTAAATCTTAATCGTGACCAATCACAAGAAAATCCTAATTTTTTTAATTGATTTATTATATTATTTCCATATTTTTCTTTCCATTCCCATACTCTTTCTACAAATTTTTCTCTTCCTAAATCATGTCTACTTTTTCCTTCTTTGGCAATTTCTCTTTCCACTACATTCTGAGTGGCTATCCCAGCATGGTCAGTCCCTGGCAGCCAAAGAGTATTGCAGCCTTCCATTTTTTTCCATCTAATTAAAATATCTTGTAAGGTATTATTTAAAGCATGGCCGATATGTAATGACCCTGTGATATTGGGTGGAGGTATAACGATAGAAAAATTATTTTCTTTAGTATGATTATGCTCTGCTTTAAAATAATCTTTTTCTAACCAGAATTTATACCATTTTTCCTCAACTTTTTTAGGATCGTATACTGACGGTATTTCAGTATCTATTTTTTTCATTATCTTTTCCTCCTTGAGTTTAAAAACAAAAACTCCTTTCGTTTCTC
>JBAUBA010000106.1:0-1878 GCA_049676265.1 Atribacterota bacterium | reverse complement strand
CTCTATCCGTCTTTCTGACCTATTTCTTAATCGGTACCGGGGCTTTAAAGATGATTACTACTTTATCCTTTTTACCTTTAATTCGAAAGATATTCATTCTGGTTACTGCCGCTCTTGCCTTAATTTTAGGGGTGGTTAGTCTATATGACTATCTCCAATTTAAGAAAAAGGGGACTACCAAAGATGCCAAGCTCCAATTACCCTCATTTTTAAAAAATATGATTCACTCTGCTATTCGTAAAAATGTAAAGCTGAGTAATTATATCTTAATGGCTGCAGTAACTGGCTTTATTGTTTCTCTTTTAGAGTTAGCCTGTACCGGTCAGATTTATCTTCCTACCATTATGTTTATCAGCACTATCCCTGATTTGAAGGTTAATGCTTTATTTTATCTCTTATTCTATAATCTGATGTTTGTAGCACCTTTGGTCCTGGTCTTTTCTTTTACCTACTGGGGGACTACTTCGGCACAATGGGCGGCACTTACTCAAAAGAATTTTGGGAAAATCAAGATGGCAATGACCCTGCTGTTTTTCGGATTAGCCGGGTTACTGCTCTATAGCGGAATTTTTTACTAAAAAACTGTGAATTTGTAACTTGTATTTAATATTAGCGTATTATTGAATAGACAGGCGAGACGCCTGTCCTACGGAGGGTAGAGACAACGTCTACCCCTACTAATTTAATCGGTAAATCGGTAAATTGGTAAATCGGAGAATTAATTAATCGGTCAATTGGTCAATCGGCTAATTGGTGAATTGATGAATCGGTAAATTGGTCAATTTGCAAAAGGAGGTGTTTTAAAATGATTTTTTGCTTAAAGAATAAAAAGAATACCCTTTTAACTGTTCTATTAATAATTGCTTTTTTGGTTTCTTTTTGCTCGTTTGCTTTTTCTTCATCTTTTAGAAAAGGTTTCCCCGCTCCCAATTTTACCCTTAAGACCATAGATGGAGAAACCTTTAATTTAGAGGATTACAAAGAAAAACAAAAACTCATTATTCTTTACTTTTGTAATAACGAGAGCGAGAATTCAATATGCGGGGTAGAAGAGTTGACCGAGTATTTTGAACAACATATTATTGAAGAAAAATACCAGGTAATTATGATAAATACCCATAAAGACCTGAAAGAAGAAGATATTGCTCAGATTAAGGAGTTTTGGACTGATAAAAAAGTATCTTTTACCATATTATTAGACAGCCAGGAGGAAGTGAGTAATCTTTACAATATTGAAATTCTGCCTACCACTATCTTCTTAGCCAATAATTTGGTAGTAAAGAGAGTCTATCCGGGTTTACTCTCCAAACAACAAAATTTAATGTTCCAGTATCTCACTTATTTTTTAGCTGCTCAAGAAAAAGGTGCTCCTAAAAAAGAGAAAAAGGATGATGGTTGTGAAGATGGAACTTGCGATCCTCCACCTGGATATTAACAAGTAATAACTAATATATTTACATATTACGTTTAAAGGAGAAACTTTATTTATGAAGGGAAAATTATTTAAAATAGCATTTCGTTTATCAGTTGTTATCATTGGGATTAGTTTTTTACTATTTTTAGGAAGTGGGTGTACTCCTCCCCCTGTATCAACCGGTAGTGTCCAAGGTGTAGTTACCGATAACCAAAGCAGTGAACATTTAGCTGGAGTATTAATTAGTGCAGGGAATGTTACCACAACCTCTGATGCTTCAGGAAATTATATTTTAAACAAAGTTCCTGTAGGTGACAGAGAAGTTACTGCTGTTATTGAGGATTATTCCAGTCAATCTGAAACCGTTGAAATTATAGAAAACGAGATTACAGAATTGGATTTTCAGCTTATACCTCTTTCTCAGGAAAATCAACGAGTGGTAATGGTAGAGTTGTTTGTTGCTC
>JBAUBA010000105.1:0-5267 GCA_049676265.1 Atribacterota bacterium | reverse complement strand
TCAGTTTCTTTTGTAATTCTTCTAATGATAAATCTCTTAATTCACTTGCTTTCATTTATCCCACCACCTGTTCGTCTCTGGAAAGAAAACGAGTTTTTATGGGTAACTTATGGGCGGCTAACCGCATCGCTTCTTTAGCTAAACTTAGTTCAACTCCGCCTAATTCAAATAATACCTTTCCAGGTTTTACTACTGCCACCCAATGGTCGGGGGCTCCTTTGCCTTTACCCATCCTGGTTTCTGCCGGTTTTTTAGTCACTGATTTATCAGGAAACATTCTTACCCAAACTTTTCCACCTCTTTTTATTGCATGAGTAATAGCAACCCGTGCCGCTTCTATCTGAGCACTGGTTATCCAATGAGGCTCTAATGCCTGCAAGCCAAAATCTCCAAAAGCAATAAAATTTCCTTTATGGGCACACCCTTTAATGGTTCCCCTATGTGTTTTCCGATATTTTGTTCTAGCTGGTTGTAACATCTTTCCGTGCTCCTTCTCTACTTGATTCTTCTACCTTCTCGTCAGTTAAAACCTTGTCTGCTTCTTTCTGATTAGATACCTCTTTGTTTTTTACTGGAAGTATTTCTCCTCGGAAAATCCACACCTTAACGCCAATTTTACCATAAGTTGTATTAGCTTCGACAAGGCCATAATCTATATCCGCTCGCAAAGTATGGAGAGGTAACCTACCTTCTAAGTGCCATTCTGTTCTTGCTATTTCAGCCCCACCTATTCTGCCTGAACAGGATACTTTTATTCCTTCTGCGCCCATTCTTATAGAACGGCTGCTTGCCTGCCTCATTGCTCTTTTAGTAGAGCCTCTCCTTTCCAGTTGTTCAGCAATATTCTCTGCAACTAACTTAGCGTCTAATTCAGGTTTTTTTACTTCAACAATTTTTATCTGTAAATCATTTTTTACAAATTTAGACAGCTCTTCTTTTAATTTAGTAACTTCAGCTCCTTTTCGGCCTATTACAATACCCGGTCTTGCGCAATTAATAGTTAACCTCACTCGATCAGCTATACGTTCAATTTCGACACAAGAAATTCCAGCATGCTTTAAACGACTATTGATATATTTTCTTATTTTGTAATCCTGATATACATTTTCTGCATAACCCTTTTTTGCAAACCACTTAACATCCCAATCCTTTATAATTCCAATTCTTAATCCTTTTGGATGTACTTTCTGTCCCAATTACTTCCCCTCCCCTTTATGATCAACTATAATGGTAATGTGGCTAGTTCTTTTTCTTATTTTACTTGCTCTGCCCATAGCCCGAGGTCTAAATCTTTTCACTGTAGGTCCTTCATCAGCATAGGCTTCGGATATGTATAAATCCTCTACGTTTATATCATTATTATTTTGTGCGTTATAAATCGCAGAGTGTAAGACATTGTATACCATTTTAGCTGAACGGTTAGGAAGAAATTTCATGGTTAAGAGAGCTTCACCAGCATTCTTGCCTCGAATAATATCTAAAACCTGCCTCCCTTTGCGGGCAGATATAGGTAAATATTTACCTAATGCCTTTATACTCATTGCTTTCCTCCTAATTTAATTTATTTGCTTTTCCGCAATAATAGATATTAATTATTTGGTCATCTTTATAAATTTAAATAAATCTTTTTTAGATTATTTATTATAAGAAATCAAAAGAACTTTTCTTAATATTTTACTACCTAACATTATTTATTACTTTAACGAGGTTGTTCTTTCAGTATGAGCGCTATGCCCCTTAAAAATTCTAGTAGGAGAAAATTCCCCTAATTTATGGCCTACCATGTTTTCGGTAATATATACTGGAATATGTCTTTTACCATTATGTACAGCAATGGTATGTCCAACCATTATAGGAAAAATCGTTGAACTTCTTGACCAAGTCCTAATTATAGTTTTCTTTCTCTTCTGATTTAGTTCTCTAATTTTACTTAATAATTTTTCGTCTATATAGGGTCCCTTTTTTAAAGATCTAGACATCTAAAACAACTGCCTCCCTTATTTGCTATTTTTTCGTCCTTCTTTTTACAATATACTTATCTGAAGGTTTATTCTTTTTTCTGGTCCTATACCCCTTTGCAGGTATGCCGGTTGGGGAAACCGGATGTCCACCTCCAGAACTCTTTCCTTCTCCTCCGCCCATGGGATGATCAACAGGATTCATAGCTACCCCTCTAACCGTTGGTCTTATACCTAACCATCTACTTTTACCTGCTTTACCACGTGATAAATTTTCATGAATAAGGTTACCAATTTGCCCGATACTGGCTTTACACTCCAAATGAATTAACCTTACTTCCCCAGAAGGTAATCTAACATGAGCATATTTTCCTTCTTTGGCCATAAGTTGAGCTACTGTTCCAGCAGAACGAACTAATTTACCACCTTGCCCTGCTTTTAATTCAATATTATGAATCAAAGTACCCGTAGGGATATCTTTTAATGATTTTGTGTTTCCTACCTTTATATCCGCATCTCTTCCGGAAATAATTACATCTCCTACTTTTAAATTTGCCGGACATAGAATGTATTTCTTTTCTCCATCATAGTATTTGAGTAAAGCAATTCGTGCTGAACGATTTGGATCATATTCAATACTAGAAACCTTTGCCGGAATTCCCTCTTTTTGTTTCCTAAAATCAATTATTCTATACTTTCTTTTACTCCCACCGCCCTGATGCCTAACCGTTAGTTTGCCTTGATTATTTCTTCCGCCTCTTTTTTTAAGTCCTATGGTTAAAGATTTTTCTGGCTTATCGGTAGTAATTTCATCAAAGGTCGAAATGGTCATAAATCTTCTCCCGGGAGAAGTAGGTTTAAATTTTTTTATCTCAGCCACTTTAGTCTACACCTTCCTTAAATATCTTTTTAAACTCTAAATATTTTCTAATTCTTTAATTTTTTCACCTTTTTTTAGGGTAACTATAGCTTTCTTCCAATGGGACGTCTTTCCAGAGTATTTTCCTAGACTCTTCTTTTTGCCTGGCATCTTCATAATATTTACTTTTGCAACTTTAGTTTTAAATTTCTCTTCGATAGATTTTCCAATTTCAGTAGAATTAACTTTCCAATCTACCTTAAATACATATTTATTCTCTTCTTTTAGTCTTACGGTTTTCTCTGAAATTATCGGTTCTAATATAATATCTCTATCTGAAGGCATTATATTAACACCTCCTCAATTTGCTTTAAAGCTTTTTTGGTAATTATTATCTTTTCATGGTTTATAAGGTCGTAGGCATTTATTTTGGAAACAGGCAAGACCTGTGTTCCTTTAATATTTCTTGCTGCTTGTGCTATACCGTTATCTTCTTTTTCAATTATTATTAATGGTTTTTTAAATGCTTGTAAATTCTTTAAAATTTCCACCATCTTACTAGTCTTATTTTCCTTTAATGATAATTCATCTACAATTATAATTTCTTTATTACCTAACTTATCTGATAGTACCGATTTTAAGGCGGCAATTTTCATTTTTTTAGGCAAAGAAAAAGAATAATCTCTCGGGGATGGTCCAAATACAATTCCACCTCCTACCCAAATAGGCGAACTATTAGTTCCTGCCCTAGCCCTTCCAGTTCCCTTTTGTTTCCAAGGTTTAGCTCCTCCACCTCTTACTGCACTTCTATTTTTTGTAGAAGCAGTCCCTCTTCTTCTGTTTGCTAAATAACGCTTAACCGCTTGATGAACAAGATATTTATTTACTTTAGCACTAAAAATATTATCTTTTAGGGAAACTTCTCCCACATTTTCTCCTTTAATATTATGAACTGATAAAGCAATCATAGATAAGCCTCCTTTCCTGGTAAAAATATACTTAAATTACCTGTTTTTATTAATTACAAGCACTGCTCCTTTTGCACCGGGAACTGAACCTCTAATTAAAATTAAATTTCTTTCGAGGTTAATTTTTACTACCTCTACATTTTTCACCGTAACCCTATCTGTTCCCATATGCCCTGGCAATTTTTGTCCCTTAAAAACTCGAGCTGCATCTGTAGCTCCAATTGAACCAACTGATCTAAAATACTCCTTCTGGCCATGGGTCTTAGGTCCACCTGAAAAATTATGTCTTTTAATTGCGCCAGCAAACCCTTTCCCCTTAGATATTCCTACAATATCTACCTTGTCACCTTCTTTAAAAATATCTACCTTTACCTCTGCACCAGATGAATATTTATTGGAATCTTCAATTTTAAATTCTCTGATATGCTTTATTGAGCTTACTTTGTATTTATTAAGATGACCGGTTATGGGTTTGGAAACTTTTTTCTCTTTTACTTCCTTAAAACCCAATTGAACTGCATTATAACCATCCTTTTCTATAGTTTTCTTCTGTATTACTTGACAGGGACCGGCTAAAATTACAGTTACCGGAATAGATTCTCCATTTTTTGCAAATATTCTTGTCATTCCTACTTTCTCTCCCAATATTCCTGCTACCATTTTTACATTCACCTCCGAGTCTAATATATTGTATTGCGTATCGTGTCAGTATTAAACTAAAAACTTAAAGCGAAAAACCATAATTCAAAATTCAAAACTTTTTCTTTAGTTTTAGGTTTTAAGTTTTGGTTTTACGTTTTTAGCTTTACACTTTACGCTCTAATACTATTCACTAACGATTATTTTAACTTCGCCTAATACAATTTTTTTAAATAAACACCCTATTAATTAATTTAAAAATATGCTAGAAAATTATTCGGTTTATCTGCCTATCTTTATTCCAGAGTTTTGAGCTCAATATCTACGCCTGATGGTAAATCAAGATGCATTAATGCTTCTATAGTCTTGGTGGAGGGCTCTAAAATATCAATCAATCTTTTGTGAGTTCTCATTTCAAACTCTTCTCTTGATTTTTTATCCACATGTGGTGAACGTAAGACACAATATTTATTTATTTCTGTTGGTAAGGGTATAGGACCAGAAAATTTCCCACCAATTCTTTTTACAGTATTTATTATCATTAGGGTAGAATTGTCTAATATTCTGTGATCATATGCTTGCAAACGAATTCTTATTTTTTGCATGAACTTTTTTAACTTACCTCCCTATTACAATTCGTATCAAGTATCGCGTATTGCGTATCGCGTAAAACTCAAAACTATTTCGGATAATGTAATATTCTCTATAGAGGCGTATGCAATACGCCCCTACTTCTTTACTTATTAATATTCATTCGTATTTTGTATCTTGTAACGCAATACGCGATACGCGATACGCAATACGATTTTATTCAACTATCTCACTTACCACTCCGGCACTGAT
>JBAUBA010000104.1:0-3523 GCA_049676265.1 Atribacterota bacterium | reverse complement strand
GGAGGTTTGATCATTGCTTCAAATCATGTAAGCTATTTAGACCCAGCTGTTTTAGCTGCTTCATTCAATAGAAAAATATATTTTCTTACAAAAAAAGAAGTTTTTAAAAATAATTTTATTAGTTTTCTGCTTAAAAACATGAATGCACTTCCGATAGATAGGGGAAAGGTTGATATGCTTGCTTTTAAAAAAGCCATAAATATTTTGCGAGAAGAAAAAGTATTAGGTATATTTCCGGAGGGTACACGTTCGTCGAATGGAGAACTACAAGAATTAAAATTGGGCACAATAAAAATTGCCATGAAAACGGGAGTTCCCATCTTTCCAGCGGGAATTATTGGCACTCATAAGATATACCCCCGAGGTATAAAATTTCCTATTTTATTTAAACACAAAATAATTGTCAAATATGGTGCTCCTCAATATTTAGATAAATTAAAATCAAGAGATAAAGTATACCAAATGGAAGAATTAGATTTATTGGGTAAAAAAATAAAAGAATTGTCTACAACGAATACTTAAATAATTAATGTGGTTATATAATAAAACTATAAAAAGAAAAAAGGTGGTATTATGAAAAAATATTTTATATTTATTTTAACAATACTATTAACTTTTTTGTCTGTTAACGCCATAGCGGAGACTAATTATCTTACTATTCTAACTTTTGGTGAATATGGTAACAGACCTGGTGAATTTAATTATCCGGTTTGCCTGACACTCGATAAAGATAATAATTTATATGTATCTGATTGGGAAAATGACCGTATACAAAAATTCAACTCTAATGGAAGATTACTAAAGGTAATTCCGGAAGTAGAAGGGGAGGATGCGTTAAAACTTGATGGACCGGTAGGCTTGGCTCTGGATAGTCAGGGAAATATAATCATAGTAGAACAATTTAACAATAGAATCCATAAAATATCACCGGAAGGTAAATCCTTACAGATTACCGGGAAAGAAGGTAATGGACCGGGTGAATTTTCTGATCCAAGAGGTATTGCCATAGATAAAGATGATAATATTTATATTGTAGATACAGGAAATAGCAGAATACAAATATTTTCTCCTACTTTCGAGTATATCAAACAATTTGGAAAAGAAGGTATGGGAGACGGTGAATTTTATTACCCAAGAGGAATTGCTTTTGATGAGGAAGGAAATATGTATATTGCCGACACTTTCCATGACCAGGTACAGATATTTAGCAAAGAAGGCATATTTTTAAGAAAATTTGGTGGAAGCGGAAGTGAATTTGGGCAGTTTAATGGCACAAGATATATTGCACTTGATTCAAAAAATAATATATATATCACTGATTATAAAAACGGAAAAGTAGTAAAATATGATAAAGATAATAATTTTGAGTTAGAATTTGGTAATGAGTCGGAAAGAATTAATTTAAATTACCCGGAAGGAATTGTTATAGATGAAAGGGATTATATTTATGTTGCCGATGCCGGAAATAATAGAATTGTAAAATTTTGCGTATCCCAAATAGTTATTCACAGTAATTTGGGCGATAAATATAGCGAAGAAAAGAATTGGGGGAAAGCAATATTAGAATATGAACAGGTTATTTCTACAGATCCTTTAAATACCAATGCTCGCGAAAGAATTGCTATTGCCTTTTATGAAAACAAACAATGGGAAGAAGCTATCGAAGCTTATAACTATCTTCAAAAAGACCATCCGGAGGATCAGAAAATAGAATTAAAAATTATTGATTCCCAATTTAATTTAGCCGTAGACTATGAAAATAATTTGCTCTTTAAAGATGCATCCAAAAAATTTAAGGAAGTCCTGGATTTAAATCCCAATTATCCTTCAGCTAAAAAAAGATACTATTTATCTTATTCTAAATATTTATTTTATTCAACTTATTTTAGAGTAGGTTTTTTATCCTTAATTGTAATAATATTTTTTATAGTATTATTACCAAAAATTAAAAAGAAGAAAAAAAGTAGCCAACATTCTAAAGGTGATAGATATTAATACCGAACGAATGAAAGTCCTTTATATACAAAAGTAGGGGAGGGGATCTTATGAAAAAGCCGGAAATTAGAAAACCTACCGTTGCCGGTAGTTTTTACGACGCTGATAAAAAATCTTTGAATATACAGATTGAGAATTGTTTTTTACATAAAATAGGACCAGGAAAACTACCCTCAACAATTATTAAGGGGGAAAGGAAAATTGTTGGCTTGATTAGTCCACATGCGGGTTATATGTATTCAGGTCCTGTTGCGGCTAACGGCTTTTATAAAATTGCCTTAGATGGTAAACCAGACACCATCATTATATTAGGCCCTAATCATCGCGGCTTCGGGGAAGATGTTTCTATCATGGTGGAAGGAAAATGGAAAACACCTTTAGGGGAATTGGAAATTGATACAGATATTGCAGAAAAAATATTAAAAAACTCTAAAATAATTAGAAATGATCCAAAAGCTCATCAGTATGAACATTCTATAGAAGTCCAATTACCTTTTGTTCAGTATGTTTTCGGCAAAAATATTCAATTTGTACCAATTTGCATGACTCGCCAGGATATTAATACTGATATCGAAATTGCCGAATCTATTTGTTCTTCCGTAGCCGATAAAAACATTTTAATAATTGCCAGCTCAGATTTTACCCACTATGAACCACAAGAATATGCCGAAAACGCTGATAAACAGGCAATAAATGCCATACTTAATTTTGATCCCAAAAGACTATACGATATGATTTATCAACAAAATTTAAGTATGTGTGGTCCTGGTCCAATTACTGTAATGCTCAATATATGCGAAATATTAGGTGCAAAAAAGGTTGAACTGCTAAAATACGCTACTTCAGGAGATATTACGGAAATGTATGATCAAGTGGTTGGTTATGCTTCATTGATAGTATCTAAATAATGCTCCATACTGCAAATGAATATAATTACCCATATTTAGTTGGGACATGAATGAGTTGTGTAAAATCAGAAGGAGGAAAGGTATGTTTCCTCAAAAAGCATTACCGCCAGTTTTAGAGTTCCACCCGCTGACGCATGAACGATGGAAGGATCTCGAAGCACTGTTTGGCGAACGAGGAGCTTGTGGTGGCTGTTGGTGTATGTGGTGGCGATTAAAGCGATTCCAATTCGAAAAGCAAAAAGGTCAGGAGAACAAGAAAAACTTCAGAAAAATAATTAATTCCGGTGAAATTCCAGGCATTTTAGCCTATGTTAATAGTCAACCCATCGCTTGGTGTTCGGTTGCTCCAAGAGAAGCATATCCGGTTTTGGAGCGATCTCGGATATTAAAGAGAATTGATGATGAACCCGTTTGGTCTGTTGTTTGCTTTTTTGTAGCAAAACTGTTTAGACGCAAGGAAGTCACGGTGAAGCTATTAAAAGCTGCTGTAAAATACGCCAAGGAGCGTAAGGCAAGGATTGTTGAAGGATATCCGATAGAAATAAAAAAAGCCAGCATGCCTGACGCCTTTGCCTTTACTGGCTTGGCTGCTACCTTCCACAAAGCAGGCTTTGTAGAAG
>JBAUBA010000103.1:0-5005 GCA_049676265.1 Atribacterota bacterium | reverse complement strand
AGGGACAATCCCCTCTTTTCTAAGTTTTTTATTAATTTCCTTCCCTGTATTATCTCTTAATTCTACTTTTAATTTTGGTTTTTTCACCTTATTAACCTCCGATCTCGTATTTAGTATTTCGTATATCGTTATATAATTTACCAATTGCCCAATCAAAGATGCGAGTGGCAAATTAGTATAAGTTTTTCCAGTTACCCAGTTTATCAGTTTACCAGTTTGCCAGTCAAGAATCAATGAATTCTTTAAAATAATTGGTCAATCGGTTAATCGGTTAATCGGTTAATTACATTATCTTGTATTCTAACCAGCTAACTAATTTAATTGGCCAATTAATTATCATTCCGTTTAAATAAACTGCTTATTGATAAATTGTTATGAATCCTGTCAATAGATTCGGCAAATATTTTTGCTACTGATAAAACCTTAATACCGGGTAAAATCTTATCGTTAGCAACGGGAATGGTATTGGTTACCACCACTTCCTTAAATATACCATCATGTAAAGATTTTTCTAATCTTTCTTTTGCCGGACCGGCAAACACCGGATGAGTAGCACAAATATAAATCTCTTCTACCCCGGCATTTAATAAAGCCTGGCTTCCTTTTATTAGTGTACCAGCGGTATCAATGATATCATCGACTATAATAGCGGTCTTACCTTTTACTCTTCCTACTATATGCATTATTTCTACATCATCAAAAGACGACCTATATTTATCGATAATAGCAATCGGTTTTTTAATGCGCCCGGAAAATTCCCTGGCTCGAGCAGTTCCTCCTACATCGGGGGAAATTACCACTACCTTATCCAAATTCTTCTCTTTAAAATAACTCGATAATATATTTACAGCTTCCAACTGATCTACAGGAATATCAAAAAAACCCTGGATCTGCCCAGCATGCAAATCCATAGTGAGTACTCGATTAGTTCCCGCAGATACCAATAAATTTGCCACTAACTTTGCGGTAATAGGCTCACGAGGCTGGGTCTTCCTCTCCTGTCTGGCATAACCATAATAGGGTATTACCGCGGTAATTCTTCCCGCCGAAGCCCTCTTTAGAGCATCTATCATAATTAGTAATTCCATAAGATATTCATTAGCGGGCGGGCAGGTAGATTGAATTATAAAAACATCCTCACCTCTTACGCTCTCCTTAATCTTAACCTTAATTTCGCCATCAGGGAATCTGGAAACATCAGCTTGACCTAAAGGCACATTTAAATATCTACATATCTCTTCTGCTAAATCCCTATTGGAATTACCAGCAAAAATTTTTAATGCTCTTTTCTCATCAGGTATCAAAATTTTATCATCTCCATTTTTTTAAATTTCTCTTTATAGATTATAGGGTTTTAACTTTTATCTTCTTTCTTTTTCTTTCTCCATCCTGAAATATTTTTTTGCCTTGAACGGGCAATAGCTAAATTGCCTGCTGGTACATTCTCGGTAATAGTTGAGCCAGCTCCGGTATAAGAACCTTTCCCTAATTTTACTGGAGCTACCAATGAATTATTGCTTCCGATAAAAACGCCATCTTCTATGACAGTTTTATTCTTTTTCTCACCGTCATAATTACAGGTTATAGTCCCCGCGCCAATATTGACCTTCTTACCAATTGTGGTATCGCCAAGATAGGTTAGATGAGAGGCCTTGCTGCCTTCACCCACAATAGTCTTCTTTAATTCTACAAAATTTCCTATCTTTGCTCCTTTTTCCACGACAGTTTCGGGACGTAAATGGGCATAAGGGCCAATTTTTGCTCCTTCTTTAACGGTACTACTTTCTATAATTGAAGCCCAAACTTTAACTCCCTTTCCTATATCGGCATCAATTAGATGAGAGTAAGGTCCGATAAAACAATTACTTCCGATTTTAGTATCTTTTTCAATAATAGTGAAAGGATATATAATGCTATCCTGGCCGACTTTAACTCCCTGCTCTATAAAAGTACTATTAGGATCAACTACAGTTACTCCTTGAAGCATCAAGTCTTGAAGGGTCTTTTGATATACTTTTTGGGAAGCATCAGCAAGATCTAATCGATTATTTATTCCTAATATTTCCGAATAATCTTTTACTATTATATTCCCTACAGTTAATCCTTCCCCTAATAATATCTTTACCGTATCAGTTAAGTAATACTCCCCTTGTTTATTATTCGGGGTAACCTTCTCTAAGGCCTGGAACAGTTTTTCCTTATTAAAACAGTAAATTCCGCTGTTTATTTCGGTTATTTTCTTTTTATCAGTAGATAAATCTACCTCTTCGATTATCCCCTTTATTTCACCCCTTTTATCTCTGATAATTCTACCATAACCTTTAGGGTTTTTTAAAACAGTAGAGAGCAGGGTGCAGCGAAAATTATTAGCCTGGTGATATTTCAAAAGCCCCTTTAGAATTTTAACCGTTAAAAAAGGGACATCGCCGGATAAAATCAGCACATCTCCTTTAAAACCGGACAATAATTTTTCGGTTTGCAAAACTGCATGAGCAGTTCCTAACTGTTCTTTTTGCTCTACATACTCTATTTTATCACCAATTAATTTTTTTATCTTATCGCTTTCATAACCAACTATTAATATCTTTCTTTTTGCTTCGAGTTGACTAACCGCGTCTAATACGTAATTTAAAATTGGTTTTCCTGCAAGATTATGAAGGACTTTAGGCAGATTAGATTTCATTCTCTTGCCTTTGCCTGCTGCCATAATAATTACAGCAGTATCACTCATAATCATACCTCCAATTTTTAGTCGTTAGTATATCGTATTGCGTATTGCGTATCGCGTTAAGAAGATCAGGATTCAAAGGACTGGATACATAATACAAAACCTGCTCAAAGTAGGACAGGCGTCCCGCCTGTCTATAATGCTATTTCCGTTTCTTTCTTATGTCATTCCCATGAAAATGGGAATCCATCTTAGTTATTGCGAACGAAATGAGTGTGGCAATCTTATCTAAAAAACTATAAACTAAGAACTAAAAACCAGTTTTGCATCTTGTATCTTTTAAACTGAAAACCAGTTTTATATTTTAACTAAGTAACAAATCAAAATTAATTTATATGGCTGGGGCGGAAGGGTTCGAACCTTCGAATGCGGGATCCAAATTCCCGTGCCTTACCGCTTGGCTACGCCCCAAACCGAAATATTTTATTCTTGTAACTTAATTAGAATAGACCTTCTTCTTTCTTCTCGACCTCTTCTTCTGTTGTTGTTTCTTCTACTGCTTCTTCTTTTTCTTCTTCTTTGCTTTCTTCTACTTCCTCTTCTACTTTAGGTTCTACTTTAGGTTCTACTTTAGGTTCTACTTTAGGTTCTACTTTAGGGTGAGGAGCTTCTTCTAATTCCCTGTTATAGACATCTAAAACTGCATTTTGTATCTTTTCTCTGATCTCGGTATTTATGGGATGAGCAATATCTTTATGATCCCCATTGGGGAGTCTCTTGCTGGGCATTGCTACAAACATACCCTTATTGCCATCAATAACCCGTAAATCATGTACTACAAAAGAATCGTCAAAAGTAATTGACACATACGCTCTTAATTTTCCTTCTGTTTCTATTTTTCTAAGTCTAACATCTGTAATTTCCACTTATTGTACCGCCTTTTTTAATTTTTATTTTTTAAAATTACAAAATTAATTATATTTTCTGTTTGTAGTTGCTTTTTATAAATACAAATTACTCTTTCTGATTTACTACTAAAGCTTTTTGTTTAATAAAACTTATTCCTAACCATAACCTCCTAACAGTTCGTTTTGACTAATTTACTCCAGATTATTCACATAGTTGCTATTACCTCCCTATTTTAGCAAATATTTAAACATTTTATTAAAAAATAAACACAGTAATAATGCTACTGTGTTTCTGGAATAATCTATTTAGTATTTATATTTTTCTCTTCTTGATAAATTATATCTGTCTTTATTTTCTGCAATTTTATTAGTCAGCACTGTCAATTCCTTGTTCTTTTCTGTAAGGTTTTAGTTAAAGAAATTATAACATGATAGAATTTTATTGTCAAAACAAAATTCGTATCGCGTATTGCGTATCGAGTATCGCGTTAAAAAAAATAGATTGAGGAAAACTAAAGAAAAAACGTAAACTAAATCTCTTTTCTAACTACCCCGCTAAAGTTTATACTAACTCGTAATCCACCAATTTGCCGATTTACCAATTGACCAATTAAATTAGTCGTTAGTGAATAGTCATTGGCAAAAATACAAAACCGGTTTTTAGTTCTCAGTTTTTAGTTTTTAAGTCATTAATTTTAGCTTATTCTCAATTCTGGCTTCTCTTTTCTTCGCGCGATACTCGATACGCAATACGCGATACGAATAAGGCTACTGACTTATTCATATCTTTTCCCCATCGCCATGCTCAGCTTGGCAAATTCTTCTAAAGACAAGGTTTCCCCCCTACGGCTCTTATCAATACTTGTTTCAGTTAAAATATCTTCTATTTCCGCTTTAGCGATCACTCCCTTAAAATAGTTAGACAAAGAATTGATTAATCTCTTTCTCCTTTGTTGAAAAGAAGCTCTAATAATATTAAAAAATAGTTTTTCGTTACCTACCTGTACTTGCGGTTTTTTATAGATATCTAATTTTATTATCATCGAACTTACTTTGGGTTGAGGATAAAATACTGTAGGTGGAACAATATGCACTTTTTGGGGCTGAGAGTAATATTGGGCAACTAGGGATAATATGCCATAATTTTTATTCCCTGCTTGAGCCATCAATCTTTCTCCTACCTCTTTCTGGACAAGAAATACGGCTACCTTTAAATATCGATTAAGTTCAAGAATCTGTCTTATTAAGGATATGGAGATGCAGTAAGGAAGATTACCTACTATTTTTTCAATATTTTCATCTTTTGTTCTCTTCTGCTCAAAAAAATTAACCAGATCAAAATTCATAATATCTTCAAAAATAATCTCTATATTATCAAAGGAGGAGAGACTTTCTTCTAAAAGGGGAGCTAATTTTTTATCTTTCTCAA
>JBAUBA010000102.1:0-2750 GCA_049676265.1 Atribacterota bacterium | reverse complement strand
AGAGATGACTGAATTGAGGAAAGACCCTATAATTGACAATTGGGTGATAATTTCTACAGAAAGAGGCAGAAGACCCTTAGATTATAAAATAAAAACAGAGGGAAAGAAAAAAAATAGCTGTGTATTTTGTGAAGGGAATGAAGGTGAAACACCCCCTGAAATATTTGCTTTTCGAGAAAAAGGCACTACGGAAAACAAGCCGGGATGGAAAGTAAGGGTGGTAGCAAATAAATATCCTGCCTTAAAAATAGAGGAGAAGGAAATAATCTTGAAAGAGGCAGGAATGTTTAAAAAGATGAACGGTCTGGGAGCTCACGAAGTAATAATTGAGACTCCTCATCATCATAAAGATTTTAATAATTTAAGTATTGATAGCATCGTTTTAATCTTAAAAACTTATCGGCAAAGGTATTTAGATTTATCTAAGGATAAAAGGATAAAATATATTCTAATATTCAAAAATTACGGGATTGATGGAGGAGCCTCTTTAGAGCATCCTCATTCTCAGCTTATCGGCACTCCTATCATACCCCAAAGGATAAAAGAAGAGTTAAAGGGTGCTAAAGAATATTTTGACCTTAACGGGAGATGTATTTTCTGCGATTATGTAAAACAGGAGGTAAAATCTAAAAACAGATTGATAAAAGAAACGGAAAAATATGTGGCTATTTCGCCTTTTGCTGCCAGATTCCCCTTTGAAACCTGGATACTTCCAAAATATCATAACGCTTGTTACGAGAAAACTAACGATAATGATATTTTAAGTTTAGCCAGAATATTAAAAGATACTTTATCTAAAATAAAGAAAAAGTTAAATAACCCTCCTTATAATTTTATAATTCATACAGGACCTTCTGAAGAATTTTCTACCAGAGAATGGCCGGACTTGGATAAGAAATATCACTGGCATATAGAAATAATTCCCCGATTGACCAAAATAGCCGGTTTTGAATGGGGAACGGGATTTTATATTAATACTACTTCTCCGGAAGAAGCAGCCAGAATCCTCCGGTAGGAAAATTCGTATCGAGTATCGCGTGAAGAAAAAATATGTAAAAAAGTAAGGAGTTTCGGGGTACAGGTTACAAGTTTCTAGTTTGTAGAAAGAGATAGGATCTTAATTTATCAAACCTGTCTGTTTCTTCTGTCATTCCTGCGCAAGTAGGAATCCAGAGCATTTCTACCCACATATATAAATTTAATTAACCGGCAAACAGGATAACCGGTTAACCAATGTAATTGGTCAATTGGTCAATCGGTAAATTGGAGAATTGAATTATTTCACATCTTATATTTTGTATTTCTTGTCTTTAATTGGTCAATTATTTTATTGGTAAATTGGTCAATTGATAAATTGGAGGTAAAACTGTTATGAAAATGCAAAAGATTGCCGTTCTTACCAGTGGGGGAGACTCCCCGGGAATGAATGCTGCTATTCGGGCAGTGGTACGAACCGGAATATTCCATAATTTAGAGGTATTTGCTGTAAATAGAGGATTTGCCGGACTAATGGAAGGACAAATTTTTCCTATGAATCAGGTATCAGTAGGTGGAATTTTGCAAAGAGGAGGGACCATTCTAAAAACCTCACGCAGCGAGAAATTTAAGACTAAAGAAGGTCTTGATATCGCTCTACAAAAACTCCGGAAATTTGATATTGATGGATTAGTAACTATTGGGGGCGATGGTACCTTACGAGGAACTCGAGATTTGAGCGCTTTAGGACTGAAGACTATCGGAATTCCTGCTACCATCGATAATGACTTGCCTAAAACAGATATGGCTATAGGTGTAGATACCGCCTTGAACACAGTTATTGATGCCATTGATAAAATTAAAGATACAGCTTCTTCTCATCAGAGGGCATTTGTGGTGGAAGTTATGGGAAGAAATTCAGGTTATTTAGCCTTGATGAGCGGAATTGCCGGAGGAGTTGAAGTAATTCTTATTCCGGAAATACCCTATAATTTACCTGAAATTAGTTCAAAATTAAAAGAGGGTTATCAAAGAGGAAAGACCCATTGTATTATTGTTATTGCCGAAGGAGTAGGAAAAACCGATGAAGTAAGAAACTATTTAGAAGATAAGATTGGTTACGAAACACGGATTACCATTTTAGGTTATCTGCAAAGAGGTGGTTCGCCTTCTGCATTTGATAGGATATTGGCCAGCCGTTTAGGTGCAGCAGCCGTAGAACATCTATTAAAAGGTGAAACCTCTAAAATGGTTGGGTTAATCGGAAATAAGATTGAAGCAACTGATTTAGAGGTAGTCCTGAGTCAGCAAAAAACTATTAAGCAAAATCTCTATGATTTAGCTTCAGTGTTAGCGAAATAATAATTTGTATCGCGTATCGCATATTGCGTATCGCGTGAAGAAGCCAGAAGCCAGGAATAAGAAGATAATGTATCGTATAGCGTATTTTACGGATAGGATATTAATTATCCAGTTGCCTGGTTAGCCAGTTACTAGATAAAATACGGGTTTCTTCTCTTTTTATTATTTAAATCCGAACGCAATACGCAATACGCAATACGCAATACGAAAATATTGAAAGGAATTTTGATGAACTTATCTAGAATATTTTCCCTGTGGAATCAATCGGCGGAATTTAAAGAAATAGTAAAAATAATAAAAGGAAAGTTGATTAACAAAATTTTACTTTCCGGCCAGAAGGATAGTGCCCGTTCTTTCTTTATTGCTGCCTTAGCCTCAAAAAAGGAAATAAAAAAATCTTACCTTATTATTGC
>JBAUBA010000101.1:0-2662 GCA_049676265.1 Atribacterota bacterium | reverse complement strand
GATGGACAGGGGAGCTGTTGGTACATATTTGCCAGCCCAGAGTGGTGCTGCTTACTCTAAGGAAGATGAATTTTTCAGTGGACAAAAGGTTTACACAGACTTCTCAGGATGGATAAAGGCAATACCTACAATAAACTATGGAATATATACATATGAAGCAGATGCAGCGATATTTACAGTAATGCCGGATGTATATTCGGGGAAAATTTCGATTGAGGATGCATTAGAAAAGGCAGAAGAACAGTTGAAAAATCAGATCAATAGATAGAATTAACATTTTATTTATCAATAAGGCTGATTAATAAAAAGGAGAGGAATAATACTTGGCCAAATACTTGTATTATTCCTCTTTTAAAATAAATATTGTTTAACACGAAGCCTTATAATGCAATGAGCAAAACAAATTTTCCTTGAAAGGAGAGGTGAGAGTTTTATGACGGAGAAAGGCATAAGCAGATCATTCATAAAACCAAGGGACAAGTATGGATGGCTGTTTATATCTTTGGCATTGATATTACTTGGGATCCTTTTGTTTTATCCCATCGTTTATTCTCTTTATTTGTCCACTATGTCATCAAAAGGTATTGTACAGAAATTTGTTGGTTTTGGCAATTATGTAAAGCTTTTTCAAGACTCTATGTTTTTACTGGCCTTAAAAAATACATTAACTTTTTTCCTTATTCAAGTTCCGATAATGTTATTTTTAGCCCTTATACTTGCAAATATTTTAAACGACAAAACAATAAAGTATAGAGGTATTTTTAGAACGGCATTTTTCCTGCCGGCTGTAACATCATTGATTGCATACACCATTCTTTTCAAAATGATGTTTTCCCTTGATGGATTTATCAATGGTGTACTGCTAAACGTGCATATTATCAACTCGCCTATTCCCTGGCTACTCGATCCTTTTTGGGCCAAAGTAACGTTAATCATTGGCTTAACCTGGAGATGGACTGGATATAATATGATTTTCTATCTATCAGCCTTACAGAATATACCAGAGGAAATATATGAAGCAGCGAAAATTGATGGTGCAAATAAAGTAAAACAATTTTTTTATATCACAATACCCTTACTAAAACCTTTGATTCTGTTTACAGCAATTATGTCGACAATAGGTACATTACAATTGTTTGACGAGCCGATGAATCTTTCACAAGGTGGCGTCACTTCTGCAACTATTGGTCCGGGCAATTCACTATTAACCCTGTCTGTATATGTTTATAATTTATGCTTCAAGTATATGCCAAACTTTGGATACGCAGCTACAGTCTCATATGCAATTGTTCTAATTGTAGCGCTATTGTCCATCATTCAATTTAAACTAATGGGTGATAAAAAATGAAAAAAAATTACAACATAAATAGAATTTTAGTATATGTTTTTCTTGTATTTACGTTTATCGTATCAGTGTTTCCCTTTTATTGGATGGTTGCGGGTATGACGAACAGTGCAGTAGACGTCATAAAAGGCAAAATGACTTTTGGTAATCAAATGTTAAATAATATTACTACCTTGTTTACTACCTATGATATGGTCAGAATACTGTTCAATTCCCTGAAAGTAACAGGATTCACTGTGTTAGGCATCTTAATTGTATCATCGATGGCAGCATACGGCTTTCAAATATATTCCTCTCCTGCACGTGAAAAAGTATATGGCCTCATCATACTGTTCATGATGGTTCCGTTTATAGCTCTTATGATACCTTTGTTCCGGCTTATTGTAAAAATGCATTTGCTCAATACGCATAGTGGATTGGTATTGACTTCGATTGCATCCGTTTTCATTATATTTTTCTTGCGGCAGAGCTTTAAAGCTTTCCCGTATGAGATCATTCAAGCAGCACGTGTGGATGGGGCAGGAGAATTCCGTATATTCTTTTCCATTTTTATACCATCAATGAAATCTAGCTACGCAGCTGCTGCTATTTATTCTTTTATGGCAAGCTGGAATGCTTATTTGTGGCCCCTCATTATTTTGCAGACTGACAAACAGAAGACGGTCACCTTAATGATATCCTCGATGTCATCTGCATATTTTCCAGAGTGGGGGGTTATTATGACGGCAATAGTTATTGCTACCTTGCCTATAATAATTGTATTCTTCGGATTTCAGAAGTATTTTGTACAAGGTATGTTAGGTTCATCACTAAAACAATGATAGAGGGAAGTAATGAAAAATAAATTATTAGGAATAATTGATAGAAGGAAGGAAATTTCTATAATGAAATACAGAAAAATATTGAATTTTAATACAGATTGGTATTTTCTGGATAAAGATATAAAAGATGCGAAAAATATACACTCAGGTGATAATAAATTTGTAAAAGTTAATCTACCACATTCTAACAAAATAGTACCCCACCATTATTTTGAGGAAAAAGATTATCAATTTATTTCTTGGTATTACCGCAATTTCTATATAAATGAAGAATATAAAGGGAAAAGAGTAATTATTGAATTTGATGGAGTTATGAGTGTGGCTGATGTTTATGTTAACGGAAAATTTGTTGGTGGGCATAAAGGTGGATATACTTCTTTTTCTTTTGATATTACTGATTATATAAATTGTGAGGGGAAAAATATAATTACTGGTAGAGTAGATTCTACCCGCAGAATTGATATCCCACCTGAAGGTGGGATAGTTGATTATATGC
>JBAUBA010000100.1:0-2304 GCA_049676265.1 Atribacterota bacterium | reverse complement strand
TATTCCTCAAATATGGGCTTTTCTCCTGCATATAGAGTGACCCTGGGCTCTAATTCCGACAAAGATAAAGTCTTTAAAAACCTTAGCATATTTTTATGTTCATTTTTAGAATTTATTACAATTTCTTCTACTTCTTCTGTAAGCAGATCCCGGATAATCCGATAAGTTAGAGTCAGGTCTTCATGTAATAACATGGGAGCTTTGGCTTTCCCTTCTCTTTTTTTTATCTTATTCCACAGTCTGGTTAAAAAATCCAGATCAGGCAAAAAATCCTCCAAATCTTTCCCCCAGGCAACAGTCCGAATGATCAATCCAGCATTCTTGGGTTTTATCTTTTGAACGATTTTTTTTAACCTTTCTCTTTCTTTTTCTTCTTCAATCCGATGTGAAATGCCCAGATTTGTGCTATTGGGCATAAAAACTAAATACCTACCCGGAAGACTAATATTAGTGGTGACCCGTGCTCCTTTAGGAGGTATAGCCTCTTTTGCAACTTGCACCATTATCTCCTGGCCAACTTTGATTTTATCCAAACCAGCTTTGGAGGTAGATTTAAAATCGGTTTTTATAGCTGTTTCTTCATCTTTATTCTGATCATCCGTAGCTTTATCGACATGCAAAAAAGCGTTTTTCTCAATGCCAATATCTACAAATGCTGCCTCTATCCCGGGCAAAACATTGGTTACTTTACCTTTGTATATATAACCTACAATCTTATCATCTTCAATTCTCTCAATGTGGATTTCTACCAATCGGCCAGCCTCGATTACGGCCACCCTCTCTTCGGTTAAACCCACATCAATAATTACTCTTTTATTCATGAAAAAACTCCTGTTTTACTTTTAAATAGTTAATCGGTCTACCAGTCTTCCAGTCACCCGGTCTTCCAGTCAATCTAGTCGTTAGTATTAAAACAAGTTATTAGTTTATAGTTTTTAGATAAGAAAAATCAGTTTTTAGTTTTTGATTTATTATGTTTTGTGTCATTGCGAGCTCCGATTTATCGGAGCGCGGCAATCCCCGTTATTATGATAAAAACTGAAAATTTATAGCACAAAATCATAATTTTAATTTTATAATTTTTTCAGATAATGTATTTTTTTTCATAGAGGTCGGATTTATCCAACCCGAAACGGGTTCGATGAATCGAATCCCTACTTTCTCTTTATAAACCTGTAACTTGTAACCCGTAACTTGTTAACTAATTACTCATCACTTATCAGATGTATATCTATACGCTAACCGCTACCCGCTAATTTAAGCGATACTCAATACTAAATTTTGTCCCTATACATTCTACTCTAAATAATCCCATTAGTAAAGACAGTAAAATTCAAACTTGATACTTAAATAATTTCTTCGCCTTTTACATACAAACCATCGCGGTATATCTGTATAATATCAAAGTTATATGCAAAATTGGAAATCCAAGCCTTTGCCACATATCGGGGATTTAAATTTCCCTGCTGTCCTATCCTTATTTCCAAGTTAAGCTTTAAAATCGGGTTTCTAAATTTCTGCACTTTTATATCTAAAATTGAAGGCTTTATATCAACATTTTTGATTCCATTTTTAGTCTGCTTCTCTACAGTAATTTCATCCAAAGTTAAAAATCTTTTATTATTTTTCTCTATCTCTTGCTTCAGCTTTTTTAATTCGTCTTCTTGATTTTTAACTGCTGAATCTAACAGTTCTTCTTTTACTTTCAGGGTGATAATATAAGAAGCTTTATCAATTATTTTAACTAAAGAACCGGCAGAAGAAGGGATTATTTTAGCTCGTAATATCTTCAACCCCTGAGGCAAGACCCGGTTTAATTTCTCTACTAACTCCTCGGTTTTTATCTCTTCTTTTAACCGAATATCTAAATATTCAGATGTGCTGCTTATTCCTAAGGGCAAAGGGGGACCGAAAGATATTCTAAACCGGGGATTAAAACCTTCGGATTTAACCACAGGGATATCGGCTCTTCTTAGAGTACGGGTAAAAACCTGGGCCAGATTTAAATGCGAAATATATTTAATAGGTCCTTCTTTACAATATTTTACTCTGACTAATTGTTCCAAATAAAAAACTCTCCTTTTGTTCAATCTCCTGTATTCTGATTTCTTTTCTTCACGCGATACGCAATACGCAATACGAAATACTAATTAACATACTCCACACCCTGTACAATCCTCAAAACGGCAATCGGGAGTCGTTTCTCCTTTTAAAGCTTTCTCCTTCTCCTCAAGCAGATATTCCTTTTTAACTCCACAGGAGATATGGTCCCAGGGCAAAACCTCATCTTCTTCCCTCACTCTA
>JBAUBA010000099.1:0-4809 GCA_049676265.1 Atribacterota bacterium | reverse complement strand
TAGAAAAAATAAGATGTATCTATTTAAATTATATTACTCAAAAGAAGGAATTTTAAAAATAAATGTGGTATATTATTAAATGAAGTTGTTTCAAATTAATATTTATGCTTTAAAATAAAAAAGGATTTTATATAATACTTTTTTAGATTTAATATCGTAACCTGTATGAAGGTAACAGGAGAGACTTTTTCTTTCCATCATAAAAGAAAAAGAGCCGAAGAGGTAAAATACCAAAAGTATCCAAACTTTCAGGTAAGAGGACTGTTACCGGACAGAACTCTGGAGAGCTTTATGCTAAAAAACACCGACGGGTCAATTTCTATTTTTTTAGGAATAACTTTACAGAGTTTGCTAAAAGAATTATTTCCTAATTTCTTAGGAAAAATCTTTCAGGTAAAAGGACAGAGCAAGAGAGTAATATTATTATTTTCTTGTTCTGTCCTTTTTTATTTGCAGTATGGCAGGGGATGGTTCTTTGTCATGAGTGTGACATGAGTGTGACAGGGGACGGTTCTTTGTCATATTTTAATTCTGATATTACACTTCGATTAATAGGAGAAACAACCGTCCCCCGTCACATTAAAAAGAAAGGAGGTGATAAAATTACAACAAATTTCTATTTTTTTGATAAAGTTATATTTTAAAATTTGGAGGAAAGAAAATGAAAATTAAATTACAAAAAGTTTTAATTTTAACACTGGTTTTTGTAGCTTTTCTATCAATTACCGTACTAGCAGATATTAATTGGCGTCAGTTTGAAGGAACGGAAATCCGTTTGTTAATGAATAAACATCCTTTTACTACTTTTATTGAACCTAAAATTACCGAATTCGAAGAAAAAACCGGCATTAAAGTAGTTATGGAAGTTTTCCCGGAAGACCAATTTCGCGATAAACGTCTTATTGAGTTAAATGCGGGAGGAAAAGTTGATGGCTTCATGATTATGCCCGGCCAGGCCAAGCTTCACTATTGGACAGCAGGATGGTTAGCTCCTCTTGAAGGATTTATGACAGATCCTAATTTAACTAATGTAAAAGAATGGGATTTAGGAGATTTCTTTGCTGGTCCAATGACAGGCGCAAGAATAGAAGGACATCAAATTGGAGTTGTTATAAATGCAGAAGCATCTTTACTTGCATATCGAAAAGATTTATTTGAAAAATTTAATGTAAAAGTACCGGAAACCATGGAAGAATTAGAAGCAGCTGCAAAATTCTTTCATAAAAAAGTTGTAGATGAAAAAGAAATGATAGGAATTACCTTAAGGGGTAAAGCTGCTGCTGCTACTTCACAATTTGTAGACTTTCTTTACACTTTCGGCGGTTCATGGACTGATAGTGAGGGGAACGCAAATATTGCTTCACCGGAAAGTATAAATGCTTTTGATTTCTATGGCAAACTCTTAAGAGAATATGGACCAAAGGGACCGACAATGTATCATTGGGCAGAAAGCACTTCTACCTTTATGGATGGTACTGCCGCCATGATATTTGATGCCAATGTATTTAAATCTCTTTATGAAAACCCAGAGGAATCAAAGGTTGCGGGCAAAGTAGGATATACTACTATTCCAGCAGGACCAGGGGGCAAACTTCCTCATGTTTCTAACTGGAGTCTTGCAGTTTCTGGAACGGCTACACCCGAATGTCAAAAAGCAACCTGGCTCTTTGTCCAATGGGCAACTAATAAAGAAAACGAACTGGGTGCTCTTCTATCTGGCGTACCGGCAGGGCGTGAATCAGCTTGGACAGATCCAAAATTTGTTTCCACAGATAATACCCCGGATTGGACAGCGAGTTCTCTTGAATCCTTTGCAATTGGGCAACCACAATGGAATCCACCGGTATTGAACGTTTCTGAAATCAGAGACATAATAGGGCAGGTCATTGTAGATAGCATTGATGGTAAAGATGTGAAGGTTTCTGCGGAACAAGGTGCTAAATTAATGGATCAAAAGATGGAAAAATAGTATATAATATTATATGCGAAATTAAAAAATATTTTGAGAGGGTGGTTTTATGACCACCCTCTCAAAATACGAAAGCTTATTATTTAATGAAGAAAATTAAAAAAAATATTATTAACTTCGTAGATAACCATATACATATTATTTTTCCCGCACCTACAATAATTGCATTGTTTGTAGTAGTAATATTTCCCATCATATACAATATATATATGTCTTTTAATAAATGGAGGATCGGATTAGGTTCTCCAACATTTATAGGTTTGCAAAATTATATCGACGCTTTTTCTGACCCCCGCTTTTGGAATGGCCTAAAAGTTATGTTTTTCTTTAGCGGCTTATCTTTATCTTTGGAGATAGTCTTAGGACTACTTATCGCGGTATATCTAAACAAAGAATTTAAAGGAAGCAGTTTTGTACAGACTATTTATATATTTCCCTTTGCCGCTACACCAGTTGCAATTGCCTTAATCTGGCGAATAATGTTAAATCCTCAAATTGGAGCACTAAATTATTTTTTAAGCCTTATTGGGCTTCCGCCAAGTCTTTGGATTAGCAGTGCAAGAACAGTAATCTTATCTTTAGTGTTGGTTGATGTATGGAAATGGACTCCCATGATTACCCTTATTGTTCTAGCGGGTTTAAAATCTCTTCCTAAAGACCCTTATGAGGCAGCAGTTATCGACGGAGCAAGCATTCCCCAGGTTTTTTATCACATTACCTTACCCTTGATTCAACCGGTTCTTTTTTCCGCTCTTGTCCTAAGGTCTCTGGATAATTTGAAAGAATTTGATATTATTTATACTATTACTCAGGGCGGACCCGGCATTGCCTCGGAAACACTCTATCTTTATTCTTATAAAACAGCTTTTAGTTTTTTTAATTGCGGGTATGGTTCGACATTAATAATAATTGTATTTTTGTTGGTCTTAATATTTAATCTAATTATCAACAAAATACGTTATAAATCGGAAGTGTTATAAAATTTGAAAAAAAAGATAATTTACAAAATATTATTTTATATCGGTGTAGTTATTCTTATCATTCCTCCTATATTTGTTTTTGTATGGATGATTATGATAGGCTTAAAAACCGGAGTTCAAAATATCGAATATCCTCCGCTTTTTATATTTAAGCCCACTTTGGATAATTTCAAAGCCGTCTTTCAACAACATAATTTCTTACAATATTTAATTAACAGTTTTATCATTGCTACCAGCGCTACCTTTATTTCACTTCTTATAGGCCTTCCGGCGGCTTATTCTATTGCCCGATATAAACAAAGAAAACTAAGCGTAGCAATTCTTGTAGCTCGCATGACCCCTTTTGTGAGTTATTTATTACCTTGGTATATTCTTTTTCGCAGGCTCGATCTTATTGATACTTTCACAGCCATGATTACCACTCATTTAATCATAACCCTACCTATGATTATTTGGCTTATGATTGCTTTTTTCGAGGGCGTACCAAGGGCATTGGAGGAAGCAGCCCTTATAGACGGCTGTGCCCGGTCAGAGACTTTTTTACGTATTACCATACCACTATCCATGAATGGAATTATTACTTCGGCAATTATATCTTTTATTTTTTCCTGGAATCAATTTTTATTTTCTTTAATCTTATCAGGTCCCAAGACAAGAACTGTTCCTGTAGCAGTATATAATTTTATGTCTTATGGAAAGATTGACTGGGCAGGCATCGGAGCGGCAGCAACCATAATTGTTTTCCCGGTTTTGGTCTTTGCATTTTTTGTAAGAAAAAAAATTGTAGAAGGTCTGACCAGAGGTGCCCTTAAAGGATAAACCATTAAATCCCTCAAGCTCATTCTGTTAGGCCTTAAAAAGAGGATAAAGCAGAGCTACCTTATAATACCCGTAAAAAACAGAAAATTAACAATTTAGTAACCTTGATTTAGAATATTTTTACCTCTCCATAATTTTAAAACCTCCCACTGTGTATTTTCCCTGTATTTTTCTGATAAAAATAAACTTTTCTCAAAAAAAAGAAGTTTCCCAATTCCCTGACGCATTGTTAAAAAATTTTAAATAATTTCCAATAAACAGTACCAGAATTTGTCTCACCATGTTATAGTTATTACATGGAAGTTTTAAAAGTGCAAAAGGGTTTTAAGATTTATTGTAACCTTAGCTTTTATCTAACCCGTATCCGCATACATCAGGATTTTACTACATTACTCACTAATATCTAGTTATTTATACATTAATGCCCTATTTGATTTTTTAAAACTGTTTTAATTAAAAAATTACTCAAAATTCTGACCAACTAAAAATATCTACTTGTTGAATATTAAGTATTTTTGTAGAAAAAACCTAACAAGAGCTGCTTACTAAACAAAAAAAGGAGGTGATTTTAAAAAATATCTAGGTAGAAAGAATGGAGAATTAAAAAAATCGAAAGGAGAATTTTTGTAATTATGATAAGTATTAAGAAAAGTTTTGTTATTTTTTTGATGACCTTGATTTTTAGTTTAGTATTAGTATGGTTCGTAGGCGAAATGAGTATTCCCGGACAAGCTGCCGAAGAAGTAAATGCTTATTCAATTTGGCCCGAGAATTGGGCGCGACCAATGTTCGAAGAATTTGAAAAAGCAACCGGGATACATGTGAATTTTATTCGTTTTTCTTCAGGTGAGGCTCTAGCACGGGTGATAGCGGAAAAAAGTAATCCCCAGGTAGATGTCCTTTTTGGCGGACCAGTAGAAACTCACAGTGCAGGGATTAGTGAGGGGGTATTTGAGGCCTATAAACCACCAGTATATGATGAGTTGGAAAACAGATTTAAAGATGCTGATGGATATTGGGTAGGTATTGCCGATGACCCGC
>JBAUBA010000098.1:0-2998 GCA_049676265.1 Atribacterota bacterium | reverse complement strand
ACGAAGTACCTTTCCAGGCTGAATCCAATTCGCAGAAGTTTGAAGATTTTCAAAACAAAATAAGCTCCCTTATAAACCGTATGCCTTGTGATGCCTACGTAGAAGGTAATAGAATTATTGAAAGCAGGACAGGGGTAAAGCTTGATTTAGAAAGATTTAAGGAAGAAATTACTGAGTCATTAAAAAGTTTAGATGAAGAAAAATATATTTTTAATATACCAGTGATTACCGTAGCACCACAAAAGACTACTCAAAATGTTTTAACAGAATTAGCTATCAATGGGGAATTGGGAACATACTCAACCTCATTAGTAAACAAAGAAGAAAACACCATCTATAATATAAAATTATCCTCTGAAGTGATAAACGGTATATTAGTAAAACCGCAAGAAATTTTTTCTTTTAATAAATATGTAGGGCCTGCTGAAAAGGCAGATGGTTACAAGGAAGGCACTATTATTGCTAATGGTGTATTTGTAAATGGTTATGGAGGTGGCATCTGTCAGGTATCAAGCACATTATATAATGCGATTCTTTTGGCTAATCTACCAATTGTAGAGAGGTATAATCATTCAGTATACGGAGAGGCAACCAAATACGTTCCTCTGGGGCAGGATGCGGCTATATTTTACGAATTTAAAGATCTAAGATTTAAAAACAATTCGGATCATATGATAGTAATTTTTTCGAAAGTTTTTAGAGATACATTACAGGTGAGTATCTTTGGCGGGAACGAGGGCAAAGCAGAAGTAGAAATTATTAGCAAAGATAAAAAGGTTATTGACTATCAGATAATTAGAGAAAAAGATTCTAAGTTGGAGGCTGCCCAGGAGAAAGTTGTTCAAGAAGGGGTGCCGGGTTATCAGATAAAAACTTATCGAATTGTTAAAAAAGATGGAGAAGAAAAGATAGAGTTTTTAGCGGAAGATACTTACAAGAGTGTGCCGATGATTATTAAAGAGAAATAGTATATTTGTATTGCGTATCGCGTATTGCGTATTGCGCGAAGAAAAGGAACTAGGAGCCAGAATTCAGGAGTCAGAAGAATATTAGCAGGAGGTAGGGGTTCGATTTATCGAACCCGCTCTTAGAATTATTAAATAAATAGGAGCGAATAAATTCGACTCCTACAGGAAATAAAAAATGGTAAAGAACCGTCCCTCAACACATTTTTTAAAAATAATATTCATTGTATCGATACTATTTCTTTTTTGCTTCCCTCAAACTGCTTTATTGCAAACAACTTCTATAGAATATATCTGTGCCGAAACAGATTATAAAACTCCCGTCTTTATAATTAGGACTGATTCTAAAGAACCGACGATAATGATTGTAGCCGGAACACATGGGAATGAAAAAGCCGGTATTAAAGCTGCGGAATATTTAAAAGATAATCTACACATTGAAAGAGGAACTTTGATAATTATACCAAGAGCAAATATTTTGGCCTGCGAAGAAAATGTAAGGTGTTTCCCAGCGGAAATTAATTTGAATAGAGTTTATCCCGGAAATCCCCAGGGGAATTCTGTAGAAAAATTAGCTTCCGAAATATTTAACTTGATGAAAAGATACGATATCGGTCTATTGGTTGATTTACACGAGTCGATAGAATTTTACAGAAAGAACCCAAAAAATTATGGCCAGACTGTAGTTATAGATTCTGATGATAATTGCTTGCTTGAGTTGAGCTCTTTTCTTGTTGAGGAGATGAACGGAGGGATTAACGAGGATAGCAATAAATATCAGGTTTTGGTGGACCCGGTCAAAGGCAGCACTGCTTATTGCGCCTATTATCAGCTTGGTATTCCTGCTTTAACTTTTGAAACCTGCAGGAAATTACCCTTATCTTTCCGAATAGAAGAACAAATTAAGTTTGTAAAGATGATATTATCTAAATGGAACATGCTTGTTGCAGTCCAGAAGTAATCCCGCACTCGATAAGGAGTTAGCAAGGGGCGGATGAATCCGCCCCTTGGTGCGTTTTATTCGGTTTCTATTACTTCTTCTGAAACTGTCTCTTCTTCTGAAGTTACCTGTTCGGTAGATTCAGGAGTTTGGCTCTCTTCAGCGGAAGATTTTAACGATTCGATTTCAGCGTCAAAATCATAATTGTAAACAATGACAGCCTCTTCTCTTAATTTTGAGATAAGTGTTGATATTCCTTCGTTTTCTCTTTGGGACCTTAAAGTATTGCTAATTTTTTCTTTTGCTTCTTCAAAGGTAGGGGAATATTCCTCTTTCTTCTCTTCGCATTTAATAATGTGGTAGCCAAACTCTGTTTGTACCACATCACTAATCTCACCTTGTTCCAACGCGAAAGCAGCATCTTCAAATTCTTTTACCATCTGACCCCTGGTGAAAAATCCCAGATCTCCACCGCTTGGAGCAGAGGGTCCTATGGATTTTTCTTTAGCCAATTCTGCAAAATCGGTAAGACCTTCTTTGAGCTGTAGAAGAAGAATATTTGCCTCTTCTTCGGTTTCAACCAATATATGGCGGGCGTGAACTTGCTCAGGCTCAAAGAGACTTTCTTTGTTTTCATTGTAATATTCTAATAATTCTTCATCGGTGATAGTTACCTGGTTCCTGGTTTCCTCTAAAACCTTATTTATCATTAATTGTCTTTTTATATCATCTTTAAGTAGATCAAGGGTGATATCGTTTGCTTTTAGGGCTTCATTGAATTCTTCAGGAGAAGAAAAATTATCTTTAATCTTGTCAATTTCTAAATCAATCTCATCATTAGAAATCTTAATTTTCTCTTTTTGGGCTTGTTGATAAAAAAGTTCATAATCAATTAGTTGATTTAATATATTCTTTTTAAAAGAAACAATTGCGGGTTGGTCTAAGCTGGAAAGAACAGTATCATCATATTGAGAGATAGCGTTTAAAAAAGTCTTTTGTAGCTGGTCAGAAGTAATGCCCGATTCATTTACTTCGGCGATATAGTATGTTCTTTTCTGTCCACCGGAGGAGCTGTATTGGCCTAAGCCGTAAA
>JBAUBA010000097.1:0-3549 GCA_049676265.1 Atribacterota bacterium | reverse complement strand
CTCTTACAAAATCTATGGCATAAACATCTAATGGGTTAGCCATAGCAATAATTAATTCATCATCACTTTTGCTTATGGGGATTAATTTAAACTGTGAAGCAACTTTCTCAGGTATAAGAGATATTACTTCCGGGTCTATTACATAATCTGATAGTTCTACATATTCTGTTTCATAGACATATTGCAAAATATCATATAGTTCTTCTCTGGTTATTGCCCCTGTTTCAACGAATATTTCCCCCAACCGTTTCTTGTTGCCGTTTTTTTGCGATTCAAGGGCCTCTTTTAACTGTTGGAGAGTGATTAATCCCTGTTCAATTAAAATATCTCCGATTCTTTTATTAGTAAAAGGTTTTTTAGGCATTTCCATTTATATAACTCCTACCATATTTATAAATCCGTATCTCGTATCTCGTGAATCGTATCTCGTATAAAATACAATAAACATTAATGAGTAGTGAGTAATAAGTAATAAGATTAAATTTCTGAAATTATAAGAAACAGAATCCGATCTATTTCTTTGTAAACAAGTCTCCGAATAAATCCTTAAACAATATTTTATCTACACTCTGTTTTTTATTATAATCTTTCATAAATCTTTTTTGTTCTTCTTTTTCAGCTCTTCTAATACTTAAACTTATCTTTTTCCTTCGACTATCTAATTTTATCACTAAAGCTGTCACTTCTTCTCCCACCGAAAGAACACTTTCCGGGTTATCTATTTTTTTATGGGATATTTCTGATAAGGGAACTAATCCGTCAATATTTTCTTCTAAGCTTACAAAGGCTCCAAAATCGGTAAGATTTACTATCTTACCTTCCACTAAAGTCCCAACTGCATATTTCTTTTGAACCTCTAACCAGGGGTCTGGCAATAATCTCCTTTTGCTTAAAGTCAGCTGCAATTTTTCTTTATCTATTTTTATTAGCTTAAATTCATATTCTTTGTCTTTCTTTAATATCTCACTGGGGTGTTTAATTCTTTCCCAGTCTATTTCAGATACGGGCACAAATCCCTCTATTCCCCTATCTAATTTAACAAATGCTCCAAAATCTCTTACTCTTATTACCTTACCTTTTACAATTGAATCTATCTTGTAAAATTTATCTATATTATCCCAGGGGTTGGGTAAAGTTCTCTTTCTGCTTAAAAATATTAAATGGGCATCCTCATCAATTTTTATTACTTTCAGTGGAAGTACCATATATTTTTTAAATATTGCTGAGGGTTTTTCTACGTATTCCCAATCAATCTCAGATAAATGAACTACACCGGATACTCCCGCTTCCAACTCTACATTGGCTCCATAAGAAGTTACTTGAGTAATTTTCCCTTCCACGACCGAACCAACAGGATATTTTTTCTTGACATCTTCCCAGGGGTTATCCAATAACTGCTTTAATCCTAAAGATATTTTCCTTTTCTCTGGATCGATTTCTATAATTCTTAATTTTAAAACTTCTCCTTCGGAAACTATTTCTGAAGGATTATTTACATATGCCCAGGCCATTTCTGAAATATGCAATAGGCCATTAAGGCCTTCTTCTATTTCAACGAAAGCACCAAAATCTTTAATTTTTATCACTTTTCCTTCTACTTCGTCGCCAATAGAATACTTTTCTTTAACATCCTTCCAGGGATCCGGGGAAAATTGTTTTATGCTCAAGGATATTTTTTTATTTTCTTTGTTGAAGTCAATAATTTTTACCTTGATTTTGTCTCGGACTTTCAACAATTTAGTGGCATCCTTCATATCACGCCAGGTAATTTCTGAAATATGAAGCAATCCTTCGACCCCACCTATATCAACAAATGCTCCAAATTTTGTAATGTTGGTTATAATCCCTTCTTTTTCCTGTCCCACTGTTAAATCAGCTAATGTTTTTTTGTACATTACTTTACGTTCTTTCTCAACAATCAGACGGTGAGAAAGAATAACTTTGTTCTCCATTTTTTCCAGCTTAATTATAACAAAATCTAATTTTTTCCCTATATATTTGTCTAAATCTTCATCTTTTATAAATTTAGTTTCGATCTGAGACTTAGGAACAAATCCTCTCAATCCTATATTAACAATCAAACCGTTTGAATTTTTTTCGATTACTTCTGCATTAATTTTTTCTTTATTTCTATAAACTTCATTAAGTTTCTCCCATATTTGAAAATATTTTGCTCTTTCTCTTGATAAAGCAACATTTCCATTTTTTTCATCAACATTAGTAACATATAAATAAACTTCATCACCAATCTCTAAGGTATGGGTTATGGTTTCTTCTTTTTCGGAAAAGAGTGATTTTTCATTTTTAGGAAGATGTCCTTCCATTTTATATTGTATATCAACCAGATATCCATCTTCATCAACTTTCATTATCTGGCCTTTAATTATATCTCCTCTTTTTATTTTTTTAAATTTTTCTAAAGATTGGTTAATCATTTCATTCATTTCTTCTTTAGAACTTTTTTCTGTTTCTTCTACTTCGTTTTTTTCTTTTAACTCCATAGTCTTACATCCTTCCTTTTCTTGTATATCGTATTTCGTATATCGTATTTCGTATATCGTATCTATTTGATTAGAAATTATTTGATAAAATATAACATTCGAGGCAAGAAAAATAAAAAATTAATTTTATCTGGCTCCTGCTTCTACTTTCTTCACGATATACGACATACGATATACTATATACTGCTTATAATTCTTTTCTCTGTTATTATCTTATGTACCGGGATATCATTTTTATCATTGGGTATTTTTTTTACTATCTGCATTTCAAAAGCTAAAGCGACAATTTTAGCAGAAGAGCGAACTTTTCTTAAAAAATTATCGTAATATCCGAAACCCCTACCAATTCTATTTCCGCTTAAATCAAAAGCGACTCCGGGTATTATTATTAAATCTATATCTTCCGGGGGAAACAATCTATAATATTCTCTCTTCGGTTCCAAAATCCCCTTTTTGCCTTTTTCTAATTCATTATCAAAATCGTATATTTTCGAAGGAGCTAAATTAATGCATTCTGTTAGGATAATGGGAACAAAAATATTTTTACCCATTTTTATAGATGTTTTAATCATTTCTTCGGTCTGCACTTCACTTCTGGTAGCAACATAAAACATAATATTTTGGGAATTTCTATACTCTACGATCTCGGCCAAGCGTAAAAATACTTGTTGACTTTTATTTTTTACCTCTTCAGAAGACAGGGAAAGCCTTTTTTTTAATATATTCCTTCGTATTTCTTCTTTGTTCATAATTTTTATTATAATATAGTTATTTATTATTTTTGTCAAAATATAATTCGTATTGCGTATATCGTATGTCGTATTTAGTATCGCGTATCGCGTATCGCGTTAAGAAAGAAAAATACAAAATACAAGTTTCAGATTACAGATTTCGAGCTTCAAATAAATAGAATACAAAGGATAAATTATAAAACCCCGCTATGTCGTGTGCGTTAGGTTTTGTACCTGTCCTCAAACAGGTGGGCATCTACCTAAATGTTTTATGTTTCCGCGTTAACCAAGTAAGTCAACGTTAGGTATTTGCCTTC
>JBAUBA010000096.1:0-2371 GCA_049676265.1 Atribacterota bacterium | reverse complement strand
AGATGGGTTTCCAGGCATTGTTAAAGGAAAAACCGGAAATATTAAAAAAACCGCTATTAAAAAATGAAAGACGAATGGGAGTCATTATCTTTGGCTCGCAAAGAGGAATGGCCGGTAAATTTAATGTCATGGTGGCCAATTCCTTTATGGAGTGGGAAAAAGATAGCACTTTCGATTATGCTCAATTGAAAATAGCGGTTACCGGAGAGAGAGTCGAAGAACAGTTAAAAGAAATTGGCTACCAACCGGCAGCCAGGATTAATTTTCCTGAATCCAGGTATAACCTGAATAGCGCTATTCAAGAATTGTTAGTATTGGTGGAGTCATGGCGGTTTCGGGAAAAAATAGACGATATTTATTTGTTTTATAATAAGCTGAAAAGAGGAGTAATCTTTGAGCCCTTTCAATTTCATCTATTCCCCCTGGATCAGGAATGGTTACGGGAATTAACTTTAAGAAAATGGCCTTCCCGTAATTTCCCATCATATACCCTCCCCTGGGAACAGCTGCTCTATTCCTTCATCCATCAATTTTTTTACATTTCCTTATATAGAGGTTTTATCGAGTCGATGGCCAGTGAGAACGCCAGCCGTTTAACGGCTATGCAGAAAGCCGAAGAGAACATCGAGGAACGTTTGGATAATCTGAACGCTCAATTTAACCGCCAACGGCAAAATTCGATTACCGAAGAATTATTGGATATCGTTGCCGGTTTTGAAGCCCTGGCAAAATCTATTTGAAGAGGGTGTGACGGGGGAGACGGTAAAAAATAGAGAGTAAGAGAATGATGGGAAGAAGCAAAATGAAAAGTAACAATGGTTTTATAGCAAAGATATATGACCCTATTTTTTATTTAGCTCTTAAGCCAATAAGAATTGCGGTAATGAATGAACTTTTGAAATACAAAGAGAAAATAATTTTAGATTTATGTTGCGGCACCGGGAATCAGATTAAGTTACTTTCAAAGCACGGATTTAGCAACCTTTCTTGCCTCGACATATCTGATTCAATGTTAGAAATTGCAAAAAGAGGTAATTCCTCTAAAAAGATTTATAAAGAGGATGCAACAAATACAAATTTTGATGATGCGTCGTTTGATGTAGTAATTTTAAGTTTTGCAATACACGAAAAAGATAGGAATACTCAACAAGCTCTTATGAATGAAGCGTATAGAATTATAAAAAAAGATGGACTTATGCTGGTTGTTGATTATGTTTTTGATAATAAAACGACTAAATTTGGTAAAATATTAGTAAGCATAATTGAAAGAATAGCCGGGGGAGAGCATGATAGAAATTTTAAAAACTACATACAGAACAAGGGGCTATTAAGTTTGATAAAAAAGGACAAATTTAAACTTATAAAATATAATAGAATGTCATCCGGAGCTGTTACTATATCAATATATCAAAAGATGCCTCTTTTTTAATTTGGTTTTTAATTTTTATCTCTCTCCCTTCTATCATTCCTGTTCTGCTTCAAGTCCAAATTTATTTCTAGCCTATTAAGGTAACAAAGAATGAATGTCATAGGAAAAAGTGGGATAACCATAGACCGTGGTTTGGATTTGTTCCACTGTAAGCTGATGACGCATGGCCAGTGAAAATAAATTTATGACTTCCTCCGCATGATGTCCCATCAAATGGGCTCCAAGTATCTGATGGGTTGACTTATCAATTAAAATTTTAGAGGCAGAATACTTTAAACCCAATCGTCTTGAAGCTGTCCAGTTAGAGGTATCATTAAATTGTTTCTCAAAATCAATCCCTCTTTTAAGGGCTTCTGCTTCATGAAGACCCACTGAAGCAACAGAGGGTATGGTAAATAATACACTGGGAACGACATGATAATTGACTTTCTCCATTTGCTTTTTAACGATTTGAGCTGTAATCAAGCGTGCCTCCATATCCGCCACAGGGGTTAAAGGAATACCGTAAGTATTCACATCTCCTGATACATAGACTGAAGGATTAGATTGGCTCCGAAGGAATTCATCTACCAGAATACCTCTCCTGTCACGGGAAATATTTCCTGCTTCCAGATTTAATCCCTCTAAATTAGGGACTCTGCCTGCGGAATGAACGATTAAATCAGCGGTGTATTCATTCCCTTCTTCTTTTCCTGTATAGACTTTCAGTTTTTTCCCGAACTTCTCTATCCTCTCAACATTCTGATTCATTTTAACCTCAATACCGATTTCTTCTGATGCCTTCATGAGCAGATGAATAATATCCGGATCAAATTTGTTCAAAGTCTGGTTTCCACGCTGCAAAACAGTGACTTTGGCACCAGCCCGAGCGGCAATATGGGCAAATTCAAAGGCAATATAACCACCGCCCACAAAAATAACTTCTTTCGGTAATCGATTAAG
>JBAUBA010000095.1:0-6400 GCA_049676265.1 Atribacterota bacterium | reverse complement strand
ATCAATTTATCTTGACAGGCTCTTGAGTAAAATAAAATAATTATAAAATCCTTGCTGATGTATTATCTATTTTTAATTGGCTTTTTTCCAGGCATCTAACTGTGAAATTACTTGGTTTTATAGGAGATGATTAGTTTTATTTAAATAGATTTCGAAAGATTAAAATATCATTAAGAATTCTCAAAAAGGAAGACAGTTATTTTAATTGGAGTAAATCAGAAAACGGTGAGAAAAGTGTCAAAAGAACCGTCCCCCGACACATTGTATCATTAAAAAAATTAGAAGAGGTAATAGAGATGAATCCTGTATTAAAGGTTATTTATGAAAGAAAATCGATAAGGGCATATGAGAATAGGGATATACCTGAAGACATAAAGGATGAAATAATAAAGGCTGCCATGAAAGCTCCAACTGCTGGAAATATGATGCTATATTCAATCATTGAAGTTACTGACCAGTCAACAAAAGATACTTTGGCTAAGACATGTGACAATCAGCCTTTTATAGCCAAGGCTCCTTTGGTATTATTATTCTTGGCAGATTATCAAAGATGGTACGATTATTTTATTAACTCCGAAGTAACTGAGCTATGCAAAAGAATGAATATTGAAATGAGAAGACCACAGGAAGGTGATTTGTTTTTAGCATGTTCCGATGTGATTATTGCTGCTCAAAATGCAGTAATAGCTGCAGAATCCCTTGGTGTGGGTTCATGTTACATAGGTGATATAATGGAAAACTATGAAATCCATAGGGAATTATTTGACTTACCTCAATATGTATTTCCAATTGTACTTCTTTGTTTTGGTTATCCAACAAAGCAGCAAAGGGAAAGGGAGCAAACTCGTAGATTTGATAAGCAGTTTATCGTATTTAAGGATAAGTATAGAAGGCTAAACAAAGAGGAGTTTAATAACATGCATAAAGATTTAGAAGAGAGGGTATTTAAGTCTAATAATTTTTTACCCGGGGCACAGAACATAGGTCAGCAAATTTTTTTAAGAAAATATAATGCTGATTTTTCAAAGGAGTTGAACCGTTCCGTACGGGAGATTCTTCAGAATTGGCTGCATAGATGAATAGAAGGAAGTATAGGGGTCTTGCAATGTAACAAGGGGTATGCCATATTAGCAATACGACCAGGCCACCCCCCTAAAGGAAGATAGCTATTTGAATTGGAGTAAATCGGGAAACGGTAAGAAAAGTGTCAAAACAACCGTCCCCTTGACATCCTTTACGTTAAGTGAAGTATTGCCATGTATCATACGAGGAGACAAGTTATGAGAATTGAACATGTTGCTATCTGGACAGGAGATCTTGAGCGTTTAAAAAAATTCTATACTAAATATTTTAACTGCATAGCAGGGAATAAACATCGTAATGAGTCAAATAATTTTGAGTCATACTTTTTATCTTTTGATAACAGCGCTCGTCTTGAATTAATGCAAATGCCATCAATACCTAACAATTTAAATGATCCAAAGATACAATATGAAGGAATTATTCACATTGCTATATCAGTTGGTAGTAAAGAAAATGTGGTTGAAATTACTAAAAAGCTACGGTCTGATGAATATACAATTGTAAGCGAGCCGCAAACAACAGGCGATGGCTATTTTGAAAGCTGTGTGCTTGATTCAGATGGAAATCGAGTAGAAATAACAGTTTAAGGGGTTGATACTTTCTTGCACCATGCAATTCTTTTATAAAAAAGAAGGATTTTAAAACCTTATGGCGTATAGATATATAAAACCTTAAATAAATTAAAAATCGTATCCTGTATGAAGGTAGTAGGAGAGAATTTCTTTGGGAAAAATAGAAGGTTAAAGGAAGGATAAAATTTCAATAAAAGGAGGTAGTCATGCCTGAATTTGGAAATCCGTTTTCCGGACTTAAAAAAGACCATAAGCTTACCAATGAAGAATTAATTCGCGCAATAAGGTTTATGATTGCAGCAGAGTATGAAGCCATTCAGCTTTATATGCAGCTTGCTGAATCAACTGATAACAAATTAGCCCAAGATGTGTTGAAGGACATCGCAGATGAAGAGCGTGTTCATGCCGGAGAATTTCTTAGACTTTTAAAAGAACTTGCCCCGGATGAAGAAAAATTCTATGCAGAAGGCGCTAAAGAGGTAGAAGAAGAAATTAATAAATAAAGTGAAGGAAATTAAAAAATGAAACGCATATTTAATTGGCAGGTTTTATTAGGTCTGTCCTTAATAGTTTTATCTGCGCTGGTTTATTTTATTCACTATTTCATTTTTAGAGACGTACATCATATTTTCTTATATCTTATTGGAGATATCGCTTTTGTTTTCCTTGAAGTTTTGTTAGTGACTTTGGTTTTGCACCAGTTACTGCAATTTAGAGAAAAGAAAGTTATGTTGAATAAATTAAATATGGTTATAGGAGCGTTTTTTAGTGAGGTTGGAGGAGAATTACTCAAAATTTTTTCTGATTTTGATACAAAGTCTTCTGAAATGACTCAGAAACTGGTTATAACAGATGAGTCTTTTAAAAAAGATTTTTTGAAAATTTGTAAAAATGTCAAAAATCACAACTACAACATTGACAGCAAGAGAGGGGATTTGGAGAATATTAAAAATTTTTTGAAGGAGAAGAGACAGTTTTTGCTGAATCTTTTGGAAAATCCCAATCTATTAGAACATGAGTCATTCACAAATCTACTTTGGGCAGTTTTTCATTTAACCGAGGAGCTTACCCTCAGAAGAAGCCTGAAGGGGTTACCAGAAAATGATTGTCAACACCTTGCAGGAGATATGAAGAGGGCATATTATCTTTTAATTGTAGAGTGGTTGTACTATATGAAGCATTTAAAAGCTAATTACCCCTATCTTTTTTCCCTTGCAGTTAGAACAAATCCTTTTGATGCAAATGCATCGGTAGAGGTTAAATAAATAGTTGCTGGTGCTAAGTAAAGCAAGCCTACCATAGAGAAAGCAGGGGAAGCAATCTCAATACATCTTTTTATTACGGTCTGTTGAATAATTTTCATAATTAAGTACCTCCTTTGGCGGTATAATTATACCAAATAAATTACTTAATTACTGAGCATTAACCAGCGTTCCCTTGACAATTTTGTGAACTTGTAAAGCCTGACCACAAAATATTTTTTAAAAAAAGGTGCATGTAAAATGAAGTTATTATCCTGGAACGTGAATGGTCTTCGAGCCATCTACAAGAAAAACTTTTTGGAATGGTTTATAGACAAAAACGCAGATATTTTTTGTATTCAGGAAACAAAAGCCCATCGCGAACAATTAGCGGATGATCTCATAGAAAGGGAAGGTTATTCAAGCTATTTTGCCCAGGCAGAGAAAAAAGGCTATAGCGGAGTGGCTCTCTGGTCCAGAAAAAAACCGGAAAGTACATCCTATCAGTTGGACATCCCACGATTTGACCTCGAAGGTCGATTGATTCAGGCAGAGTATTCTGAATTTACTTTATTTAATATTTATTTTCCTAATGGCAAAGCTTCCAAAGAAAGATTGCAATTCAAGTTGGATTTTTACGAAACCATTCTAAAAAAAATGGATGACTTGTTAAAACAGGGAAAGAAGATTATTATCTGTGGTGATGTCAATACGGCTCATCGCGAAATTGACCTGGCCCGACCCAAGGAAAATGAGAAAATTTCCGGCTTTTTGCCTGAGGAACGTGCGTGGATTGATCGATTAATGGAACGGGGATTTATCGATGCATTCAGAAAAATCCACTCCGAAAGTGGCCATTACAGCTGGTGGGATTATAAAACAAGAGCCAGAGAACGGAATATCGGATGGAGAATTGACTATTTCTTTATCAGTACTAACCTGAAAGAAAATTTAAAATCTGCTTTTATTCAATCAGAGGTTTTGGGTTCCGATCATTGTCCTATTGGCATTGAATTGGATTTTAATCATTAAAATATGAAAAATCAAAAGTAATGACACCAAGATATTCTTATTAGAACGATTTCAAATTTTCTTATTTAATATTGTGACCTTTTATTCATGTGAATTAAATTGAAACACTTCTACCATATTGCAGTTAAATTGGTATGAATTTAAAAAGGAATTATTCAAATATTAAGATAAATCACCAGAAAAGGATCACTATAATTTTGCTCCTACTATTTCGAGAAAAAAAATGAATAAAAATGTATTAAAAAGACTTATCCAGGTATTATTTACACTAATCCTTCAAGGAACAATACTTTTTATTTCAGCTTGGACAATTAAATGGCGTTGGGCTTGGATTTTTTTATCACTGGGGATTATTATTCTTGTAATAAACCTTTTTGTTATCCCTGTTGAATTAATGGAAGAACGAGGTAGGAAAAAAGAAAATGTAAAAAAATGGGATAAGATTTTAACCTCTATTAATATTATACCGATGTTGGGGATTTATATTGTTTCAGGATTGGATTATAGATTTGACTGGAGTATAAATCCGAATATTCTCCTTCACATAATCGGTTTAGTATTTTATTTTCTGGGTTCAATGCTTTTTACCTGGTCGATGCTGTCAAACAAATATTTCTCAACCATGGTAAGAATACAGGCTGAACGGGGTCATAAGGTAGCTATAAGTGGTCCATATAAATATATACGTCATCCCGGTTATGTTGGATTTATTGTTATGGTATTAGCAACTCCTTTATTTTTGGGTACTTTATATGCTTTATTAATGTCTGGGATAACAACAAGCCTGTTCATTATTCGTACATCCTTGGAAGATAAAACGCTAAAAAATGAGTTAGATGGATTTTTAGAATATTCTAATAAAGTAAAATATAAATTAATACCATTTATCTGGTAACATTGTACTACCACAGAGCAACCTTGTTTTAATAAGGAAAAAAGAATTATAAAATTTCATAGATAAGGTTCTTTTGACAATAAAACACTATATTCCCTTGTTTTTAGAGGGAAGGTCTTTATTTTTGCTTTTAGATTACCAAAGTGATATAATATTTCTTGAAAGTGCTATAAATAGCATTTTGGAGAAATATTATGAAATTTTTAGAATTAAAGAGCGAATTAAAGGATTTCACGATATTTTCCTTAAATGAGATTAGAAACATTGAACCTGATTTTTATCGGCGAAGATTAAATGAGTGGCAGGATAAGGACTATATTAAGAAAATAATTCGTGGTTATTATATCTTTTCTGATTTAAAACTTAGTGAGGAAATCTTATTTAAGATTGCTAACCGCATTTATTCACCATCTTATGTTTCTTTGGAAAGTGCCTTATCTTATTATCATCTAATTCCTGAAAGTGTTTATGGAATTACCTCTATTTCTACTCGAAAGACTTATCATTTTAGAACCTCTATCGGAGAATATATTTATCGGACTTTAAAGCCTCCGCTTTTTTTTGGTTATGATTTAATGAAGTTTCAAGAAAAATATTTAAAGATGGCCTGTATAGAGAAAGCCCTGTTGGACTATTTTTACTTGAATCCGGATATAGAGACAGAGCAAGATTTTGAAAGTTTACGGATAAATAAAGAGATGTTTTTCGAGAAGATGAATGAGGAAAAATTAATGAATTTTTTAGAAAAGTTTAATCAAAAGAAATTAACCGGAAGAATCAATCATTTTTGGAGTTACATAAAAAATGCTTGATTTAAAACAGATAGAAACATTTTACCCTGAAAATTTGAGAATCTTCAAAAGGAATTTACTAAGAGAATACTTACAATATATCATATTAGATCTTATTTACAGTTCGGCATATGGAAGCCGGTTGATTTTTATGGGTGGGACGGCAACCCATATGATCCATGGCGTTCGGCGGTTTTCTGAAGACTTGGGTTTCGATAATAAAGGTCTAAGCCAGGAAGATTTTGAAAATTTATCTAGCCAAATTTTGCGAAAATTAGAATTGTATGGTTATTTTGTGGAAATACAAAATAGATATAGAGGAGCTTTCCATTGTTTTGTAAAATTTCCTGGAATATTCCATCAACATGGTATTTCTGGTCATTCCCGGGAGAAATTAACCATTCAAATTGATTGCGAACCTCAAAATGTTAGTTATAAAGCCGAGAGAGTTATTTTAAATAAGTTTGATATTTTTATGAAAATCAATGCCGTGCCTCCTGATGTATTATTGTCTCAGAAGATATTCGCTATTTTAAATCGTCCCAGACCGATGGGAAGAGATTTTTATGATGTAATTTTTCTTTTTTCCAAAACAAGTCCAAGTTATCATTTTTTAAGAGAGAGGATGAAATTGAAAGAAGAAATCGATATAGAAGAGATTAAAAAAAAGTTGCTGTTAAAGTGTGAGAAAATAAATTTTAAAAAATTAACCGAAGATTTAAAACCTTTTCTGTTTTACCCCTCCGAGGCTGAAAAAATAAAATTATTTCCTGATTTTATTCAAAC
>JBAUBA010000094.1:0-2216 GCA_049676265.1 Atribacterota bacterium | reverse complement strand
CGGTTCTGCCATAATTAAGGATAAAAAGATAGTTGGAATTCAAATACATTTAAGAAATATAACTGTGCGCAAGTTAGAAGAAGAAATGATAGAGAAAGAAAAAAACAAATTACAGAAATATATTGATATAGCAGGTATTATATTAAAGATTATCGATAGAGATGGTAAAGTAAGTCTAATCAATAACAGAGGTTGTGAAGTTTTAGGATATGCAAAAGAGGATATTTTGGGTAAAAATTGGATTGATAATTTTGTTCCGGAAAGACTACAAAACAAAATGAATGATATTTTAGCGAAACTGCGATCTAAGCAAGCTGTTTCTTATGAATATTTCGAAAATCCGGTTTTAACTCAAAACGGAGAAGAAAAAATTATTAGTTGGTATAATACTGTATTAAAAGATGAAAAGGGTAAATTTCAGGGGATATTAAGCTCTGGAGAGGATGTTACTACAAAAAGTAAAGTTGAACGAGAGCTCCAGGAGAATTACCAGAAATTACAGCAAATTATGGAGGATACTGTTTATACTATGGCCAAAGTTGTTGAAAGGAAAGATCCATATTGCGCGGGTCATCAAAAAAAAGTCTCTCAGCTTGCTACAGCTATAGCAAAAGAGATGAAATTACCTAAAGATAAAATTGAAGGGTTAAAGGTTGCATCATTGGTTCATGATATCGGGAAAATAGGAATGCCGATAGAGATTTTAAGCCAACCAAGTGGTTTATCTGAATTAGGTCACCAATTAATGACAGAACATCCTATGACTGGATATAATATTTTAAAAGAGATTGATTTTCCTTGGCCAGTTGCTGAAATTGTACTACAACATCATGAGAAAATAAATGGTTCTGGATATCCAAATGGACTAAAAGACGATGAAATTTTAATTGAAGCAAAAATATTATGTGTAGCCGATGTTATTGAGGCAATGAGTTCTTATCGGGCTTATAGGCCTAGTCATAGTATCAAGGAAGCATTAAACGAGCTAACTAAGAATAAAGGAACTCTTTATGATTCAATGGTTGTAGATGCTTGTAAAACATTATTTAAGTACAAAGGTGCAAAATTTGATTTCTTGGGATAAGAAATAAAATGTGATACGGGATGGTTATTAAGTGCCTTTTGGGGGATTTAATTTTTTAAAAATCGATAATTTACTACAAGGCAATTCAAAAAATTGTATTTTTTCTTTTTTTGAGCTATAATTTTTTAAAATAAACTAAATATTTAAATATAAACAGTTTAAGGGAAGAGTGGTGAAAATCCACCGCAGTCCCGCTACTGTAATGGGTGACGAAAGCTGTAATAGGCCACTGTTAAAAATTTTCAACTTTAGCGTTAGATGGGAAGGCACAGCAATTAGATTGACCCCTGAGCCAGGAGACCTGTCTGTTTATAAATATCAAATCACCTCTTCGTGGAAAAAGAGGGTGATATTTTTTTATTTTTTATGCCTATGACCCTATAATACTAAGAAAAGGAGAGCACTTAGTGTAATGGCAATAAAGTTAATTTTAATTCGTCATGGAGAAAGTGATGGTAATGCCCAAAGGAAATTTTCTGGTTTTCAGGATGTAGATTTAACAGAAAAAGGAATATGGCAAGCGAAGAGATTGGCACGACGTTTAGAAGAGGCATCAGTAGACATAGTTTATTGCAGCGATTTAAAGAGGGCTCGTCATACTGCTGAGATTATTTTTGGAGATCGAGGGAAAGATATTTTAGTAAGTCCTAATCTAAGAGAAATAAATTTTGGAGCGTGGGAAGGTTATACTTTTGAAGAAGTTAAATCAAAATTTGGATATGGAGATGAATTTAATCATTTAATGGAAAATATTAAGCCAGAAGCTGCTATTCCTCAGGGGGAAAGTTTGGTTGATTTAAATGATCGCGTTATGGCTGAATTAAATAATCTATTAAAGAAGCATGAAAAAACAGATAAAGATAAAACTATTGCGCTTGTTTGCCACGGTGGCACAATTCGAGTTATTTTGAGTAATGCCTTAAATATAGGATTGAAGAATATGTGGAATATAGAACAATATTCCACAGCTTTAAATATTATAAATTATTATGACCATAAAGCATTTGTTGCTCTTATCAATGATACTTCTCATCTTGAAGATTGGTGGGAAAGCGGATTAAAGATTAATACGGAGAAAAAGAAAGATGAATGAAAAAATAGCAGAAACCATCCAAAAGATTGAACCTGTCAA
>JBAUBA010000093.1:0-25168 GCA_049676265.1 Atribacterota bacterium | reverse complement strand
TTTTTTATTGCTTTCATGATTCCTAATTTATTGAGGAGTTTTTTAGGAGAGGGTGCCTTAAACTCAGCTTTCATACCTATTTTTGCAGAGTGTTTAACTAATCATGATAGAAAAAAAGCTGAATATTTCGCCAGCAATGTTTTAAATATATTAATTATAATTTTAATAATTGTGGTAATTTTAGGTGTTTGGGGAGCTCCTTTGCTAATTAATATAATTGCTATCGGCTTTAAAAGCAACATATATAAATATGAATTAGCGGTAAACTTAACCAGAATCATATTCCCTTATATAGGTTTTGTAGCAGTTGCTGCTTTGTTTATGGGCATATTGAATTCTTATAATCATTTTTTAGTGCCTGCCTTAGCGCCGGCTATGTTAAATATTTCTGTTATTGTTTTGGCTCTTACTTTAAGTTATAAATATGGTATATTTGCCATAGCCTGGGGAGTAATTTTGGGAGGAATAGGCCAGGCGTTAATACAAACCCCGGTATTGATAAGAAAAAAGATAAAATATAGCTTCGTAGTGGATTTTAGTGATCCGGGAGTAAAAAAATTATTAAAATTATTAGTGCCAGCCATGATAGGTTTGGCTATTACTCAGATTAATGTCGTAGTGGATAGGACAATTGCTTCTACTTTAATTGATGGAAGTATTTCAGCCTTATATTATTCTAACAGATTAGTACAATTTCCCCTGGGGGCATTTGGGATTGCTATATCTATTGCTATCTTTCCTACACTTGCAAAACAGACGGCAAAAAATGATATCGCTGAATTTAAAAAATCCTTACTATTTGGTTTAAAAATATTATTATTTCTCACTATTCCGTCGGCTGTGGGATTAATGGTGCTAAAGGATTCATTGATTCGTTTAATATACGAACATGGTATATTCAGCAGAGTGGCAAGCAATATGACTGCAAGTGCTTTATTGTATTATTCTATTGGCCTGTTTGCCTATGCCTGCGTTCGTTTGATAACAATGTCTTTTTATGCTTTAAAAGATACCAAAACACCGGTAAAGATCGGAATCTACATAGTATTTATAAATATTGCTTTAGATTTAATTTTAGTTAGATATTTGGCTCATTCCGGTTTAGCGTTAGCTACATCAGTAGCCGCTATACTAAATCTGATTATATTATTAAAAGTTTTACAGGATAAAATTGGGGACTTTGAATTAAAATCTCAATTATCATTTCTGGTAAAAATTATTATATCTTCAATATTCTTAGGAATAATCTGTGTTTTAGTTAATAATTATTTTGGTAGTGTATTAGATTTGAACAATAAATATAATCAGCTTATTCAAGTAATTGCCTCTATTTTTAGTGGAGGTTTGGTTTATTTTATTATTAGTTATATACTGGACGTAAAAGAAGTTAGAAATTTAAGGCAAACTATAAAAACAATCTTAAGGAGTAAGAATTAAACAATGCTAAAAGATTATCATTGCAATATTGAAAATATCAGGAATTTTTCTATAATCGCTCATATTGATCACGGAAAATCAACCATAGCTGATAGATTGCTGGAATTTACCGGAACAATTTCGGAGAGAGAAAAAAAAGAACAGGTATTGGACAATATGGATTTAGAAAGAGAAAAGGGGATAACTATTAAATCAAAAGCAGTAAGATTATATTATCACTCCAAAGATGGTAAGGAATACATTTTAAATTTAATTGATACCCCCGGACATGTTGATTTTTCCTATGAAGTATCTCGTAGTCTTGCGGCATGTGAGGGTGCTTTATTGATCGTTGATGCATCCCAAGGAGTACAAGCACAAACCATAGCTAATATTAATTTAGCAATAAAAAGTAATTTAAAAATAATTCCAATAATTAATAAAATTGATCTTACTACAGCAAACCCGGATAGAGTTGCCAAAGAATTGCAGAATATTTCAGAAATAAAAGGAGAGGAAATAATTTTAGCGAGTGCCAAAGAAGGAATAGGAACTTCTGATATTTTAGAAGCAATAGTAAATAAAATTCCACCACCAAAAGGAAGTTCGAGTTTGCCCTTAAGAGCACTTATATTTGACTCGATCTACAATCCATATAAAGGAACAATTGTCTATGTTAAAGTAGTAGATGGGATTATAAAACCAGGCATGATTATTCAAACTATGTCCAATAATATAAGCTATGAAGTTGTAGAAATAGGCATTTTTCGTCCTAAAATGCAGCCCATAAAAAAACTTACTGCCGGGGAAGTGGGATACATAATAGCCGGGTTTAAAAATATTAAAGATACTCATGTAGGTGATACTATTATCGATGCTTCCAACCCCTCGCGAGTGGGCCTTCCCGGATATAAAAAGGTTACCCCTTTGGTTTTTTGCAGCATCTATCCTGTTGATAATAAGGAATATGAAAACCTTAAGGCTGCATTGGATAAGCTCAAATTAAACGATTCCTCTCTTTTTAGTGAAGCCGAAACCTCAGAAGCTTTGGGGTTTGGTTTCAGATGTGGATTTTTAGGGTTACTGCATATGGAAATTATTCAGGAAAGATTAGAAAGGGAATACGACATAAATTTAATCGCCACTACCCCGAGCGTAATGTACCAGGTAACTAAAAAAAATGGGGAAATATTAAAAATAAGTAACCCTGTCTCTTTCCCTCCAAAAAATGAAATTGAAAAAATTGAAGAACCATATGTAAAAGTAAATATTATAACTCCCAGTAAGTGTATTGGCGGAATTATGGATTTAGTTCAGGAAAGAAGAGGAAGCTTCAAAAATATGGAATATATCGACGAAGAAATTTTAAGATTAGATTATCATCTGCCCTTAAATGAAATCATTTTAGATTTTTATGATAAATTGAAATCGATAAGCAGTGGATATGCCTCCCTTGATTACGAACTTATAGAATATCAGTCCTCCGAATTAGCCAAAGTCGATATACTGGTTAATCATCAGTTAGTGGATGCTCTATCTTTTATTATACATAAAGATAAGGCGTATACACGGGCAAGAAAAATAGTAGAAAAATTAAAAGGGATTATACCTCGTCAGATGTATGAAGTTCCAATACAAGCGACAATTGAGGGAAAGATTATTGCTCGAGAAACTATCAAAGCACTAAAGAAAGATGTCACTGCTAAATGTTACGGAGGAGACATCACCCGTAAAAGAAAGTTGTTAGAAAAACAAAAAGCCGGGAAAAAGAGAATGAAGAAGATAGGAAAGGTGGAAATTCCACAGGAAGCATTTTTAGGAATATTAAAAATTGATTAGGGGATGACTAATGGAACTAGGGCTATATCTACATTTTCCTTATTGTATATCAAAATGTCCTTACTGTGACTTTAATTCTTACCAGTTGAAAGAAGATAATCAGATTTCTTCCTACATTTCCGCTTTATATCAGGAGATAGCCGCTTATTCTCAAAAATTAAAAAAGAGTAATATAAAGACTATTTACTTGGGCGGCGGTACCCCCACTATTTTATCGGGAACTCATATTTTTAATATATTAGAATTTTGTAAAGAAAATTTTATGGTAGACAAAGATGCGGAGATAACTATAGAAGCAAATCCAGGAACAGTAGACGGTGAAAAAATAAAGTTACTAATCGATTCGGGAATAAACAGGTTAAGTTTAGGAGCACAGAGTTTTAATAATAGGTTTTTAAAAAAATTAGGCAGAATACACAATACGCAAGAGATTATTGATTCATATTATTCGGCCCGGGAGGCAGGATTTAAGAATATCAATATAGATATAATGTTTGCCTTACCGGACCAAACCACAGAAGACCTTCAAGTTACATTAAAAAAAGCTGTTTCCTTAAAATCAGACCACTTATCCCTATACAACCTGACTATAAAACCAGGAACAGAATATCACAATAAATATAAAAGGGGAAAGTTAAAGCTGCTTACTGAGGACGAAGAATTTGACATGTATAACTGGGCAATAAATTATTTAGAAGATAATGGTTTTGAGCACTATGAAATAGCAAATTTTGCTCATCCCCATAAAAGATCGGAGCATAATCTAATTTATTGGCAGAATAAGCCATATTTGGGGGTAGGAGCGGGAGCATATTCATTCATAAGAGGGTATCGATATATGAATTATGAAGAACCGGCAAGGTATATTAAAGAAGTAACGAGTGGTAAATCCCCCATAGACAATGGTGAAAAGTTATCTTTACGAAAAAGAATGATAGAAACTATAATTTTAGGTTTAAGGACCAAAGATGGGGTAATTTATAAAAAATTCAAGAAAAGATTTAAAGTTGATATTAATAATACTTTCCATAAACAGATTAAAAAATTAGTTAATTTGGGATTATTGCAAAGAGATGATAATAGGATAAAATTAACCAGGAAGGGTATTTTTCTGGCCGACACTGTTTTTAGGGAATTTGTTGATTGAATAAATTCGTATCGCGTATTGCGTATTGAGTATCGCGTGAAGAAAATAGGAGCCAGAATATTAAATTATATATAGTTTTCCCTCTCCCCTCGGAGGGAGAGGGTTAGGGTGAGGGGGAAACTAACGCAATACTCGATACGAGAAAAATTTTTTAAAACATCTTGACAAATAAGTTCTATGGTGATATCTTATTTAAGGCAATTAGCACTCTCACTACGAGAGTGCTAAACGAGGTATAAAAATGGAATTAAATGAAAGAATGAAAAATATATTAACAGCAGTGGTGCATAGATATATTACTACTGCTGAACCCGTTAGCTCGGCTATAATTGCGGAAAAATATAATTTGGATTTAAGTACTGCCACAATAAGGCATGAAATGTATTTGTTAGAAAAATATGATTATTTATGGCAACCGCATACTTCATCAGGAAGAATTCCAACCGATAAAGGTTATAGATTTTATGTAGATAATTTAATGATAAAAAGCCATTTAAGAGAAAAAGAAAAGAAAGAAATTATCCAGATTTACAACAAAAGTAAAGAGTTCGAAGAAACGATGAAGATAACTTCTCAATTATTATCGAAATTAACTAATAATATAGGAGTTGTATTAGCACCGGTTATATATAATGATTTAGTAAAAAATATTCAATTTATACCGGTGGGGAGTAATCGCATTCTAACTATTATAGTTACAGATACAGGATTAATTTGTCAAAAAATAATTAAAGTTTCCGGAGAAATAAATAAAGATAGGTTAAACTATCTATCTAATTTTATAAATAGTAAATTAGTAGAAGAAGATGTAAATTTAACAAATTTAAACAATTTATTAATAGAGGAATTAGATAAAATTATTTCATTTCAGGAAAGATTTAATTATATTCATAAATTTTTAGAAGAATGTTTTGATTTTGAATATTCTGAAAATAAAGTTTATTTAGATGGTAGAATGAACATAATAAAACACCCTGAGTTTAAAGAAACAGATAAATTAAATTATATATTATCATTAATCGAAGAAGAAAATATATTGGCGAACACAATAAGAAGATATTTAGGATTAAGAAAGACAAAAATAATTATCGGCAAAGAAAGTAAACTGAAAGAAATGCAAAATTGCAGCCTGGTAACCAGTGAATATAGAATTAAAGGTAAATCAGCCGGAGCAATAGGAATTTTAGGTCCAACCAGGATGGATTATCCTAGAATGGTCTCCATTGCGGAATATATATCGGATAAATTAAGTGAGATATTATCCGAATTTTAAGGTGTTCTTAAAATTAATGCTTATTTTCGGAGGGTGTTAATGTATAATAAAGAAAGCAAAAAGAAACATCAGGGAAAAGGAAAATTAATGGATAGTAAAAAATATAAATCAATGACTAAAGAAGAAATAACTCGAAAGATAGTAGAAAAAGAGGAAGAATTAAAAAACATAGAAGAGGAATTATCAGAAAACAAGAAATTAGTTCAAGAAAAAGATAATTTATGTAAAGAATATCTGAAACATTTAGAAAGATTACAAGCTGATTTTGATAATTACAAAAAACGACAGGAGAAAAAACAGAAGGAATTCATTGAATTTGCTAACGAAAGGCTTATAAGTAATTTATTAACTGTATTGGATAATCTGGAAAGAGCTTTAGAATCTACCAAAAATGAAAAAGATACCAAGGCTATAAAAGAAGGAATTAATAATACCCTAAAAGAATTTCGTAATATCTTGAATAAAGAAGGGGTCAAACCCATGCAATCAATCGGTCATAGATTTGATCCCTATAAACATGAGGCAGTAATGAAAATAGAAACAGATAAACATTCAGAAGATATGGTTACGGAAGAATTTCTAAAAGGTTATTATATAAAGTCTAAAGTGTTAAGACCTGCAATGGTAAAAGTTGCAGTTTCAACTAAAGAGAAAAAGATACCGACAAAAAATAAATTAAATTAAAGAATATTTAGAAAAGGAGAAATAATATCATGGGAAAAATAATTGGAATTGATTTAGGAACAACTAATTCTGTCGTCGCAGTTATAGAAGGCGGAAAACCTGTTATCATAGAAAATGCAGAAGGTGGTAGAACCACTCCTTCTATAGTTGCATTTACTAAAAAGGGAGAAAGGTTAGTGGGTTTATTAGCTAAAAGACAAGCAGTTACCAATCCTGAAAATACCATATTTTCGGTTAAAAGGCTTATTGGCAGAAGATATAATGATGAGGAAGTGCAGAAAGCAAAAAAATACTTACCTTTTAAATTAGTTTCCGGAGGGCATACTGATGTTAAAATAGAAGCCAAAGGTAAAGCTTATAGTCCACAAGAAATTTCAGCTATGATACTACAAAAACTTAAAAAATCTGCCGAAGATCACATTGGAGAAAAAATAGATGACGCAGTAATTACCGTACCGGCATATTTTAATGACAACCAAAGAGAAGCAACTAAAAGCGCAGGCAAAATTGCCGGCTTAAATGTATTAAGGATTATAAACGAGCCAACAGCAGCAGCTTTTGCTTATGGATTTGATAAAATAAAAAATGAAAAAGTTGCAGTTTTTGATCTCGGAGGCGGAACTTTTGATATTTCTATCTTAGATATTGGCGAAGAGGGAGTCTATGAAGTTAAATCTACTAATGGGAATACCTTCCTGGGCGGTGATGATTTTGACCAAAGAATAATAAATTGGTTAGTAGCTGGTTTCAAAAAAGAAAACGGAATAGATTTAAAAAATGATCAAATGGCTTTGCAAAGATTAAAGGAAGCAGCAGAAAAAGCGAAATGTGAATTATCCTCATCATTAGAAACTGAGGTTAATTTACCTTTCATTACCGCTGATGCCAGCGGACCAAAACATTTAAGCGTTACTCTAACCAGAGCAAAATTAGAACAGCTCACAGCTGATCTTATTGAGAGTACTATAGAACCCTGTCATAAAGCGCTTGAAGATGCTAAATTAAAAGCAGAAGAAATAGATGAAGTTATTTTAGTTGGCGGGCAAACCAGGATGCCCAAAGTACAGGAAACTGTTAATAAAATATTTGGTAAAGAGGCAAATAAAGGAGTTAATCCAGATGAAGTGGTGGCAATGGGAGCCGCAATTCAGGCTGGTATTTTAGGAGGCGAAGTAAAGAAAGACATTTTATTGCTGGATGTTACCCCCCTATCTTTAGGTATAGAAACTTTAGGGGGAGTTGCTACTCGCTTAATTGAAAGAAATAGTACCATTCCTACTTCCAAGAGTCAGATATTTTCAACTGCTGCTGATAATCAATCAGCCGTTGATATAAATATATTACAGGGTGAAAGGTCTATGGCTAAAAATGATACCAGTTTAGGAAGATTTCAATTGATTGGCATACCACTGGCACCGAGGGGGCTTCCTCAAATCGAAGTAACTTTTGATATCGATAGAAACGGTATTATAAATGTTAAAGCAAAAGATTTAGGAACTCAAAAAGAACAAAAAATAACCATTACTGCGTCAAGTGGGTTAACTGATGAAGAGATAGATAAAAAAGTAAAAGAAGCAGAGCAATTCGCTGAAGAAGACAAGAAATTAAAGGAAAAGATAGAACTTAAAAATCAGGCTGATACTTTGATTTATTCTGTGGAAAAAACCCTAAAGGAATCCGGAGATAAGATTAGTGAAGAAGAAAAAACTGAAATAGATGAAAACATAAAAGATCTTAAGAAGGCTTTAGAAGAGGATAATGCAGAAAATATTAAAGCCGGTATCGAAAAATTAACTGCTTCTTCACATAAAATGGCTGAAGAAATTTATAAAAAAGCAACAGCGGAAACACAACAACAGGAGACAGCTAAAGAAAGTGAAGAGAGTAAACAATCTGAAACCGAAGAAAAGAAAGACGAAGAAAAAGTAGTTGACGCTGATTATGAAGTCGAGAAGGACGAAGACAAAAAGGAATAGCGTACAGCGTAGAGCGTATAGTAAAATTCGTATCTCGTATCTCGTGAATCGTATCTCGTTAAGAGAATAAAAATCAGAAGACAGAAAATATAAGACAGGATGAATGAAACAGAAATGTCATTGCGAGAAACAAAGCAATGAAGCAATCTCGATTTCGTATCGAGTATTGTTTGAAGAAAATAGTAATAAGTAATAAGTAGGGGCAGACCTTGTATCTACCCATAATGAGTAATGGGTGATAAGTAATTTGTAGGGGCTCGATTCATCGAGCCCGTCTGTTTCGGGGCGGATGAAACCGCCTTGATAGCTACAATCCCCCTCTTGTCATTCTCGCGGAAGCGGGAATCCAGAGAGCGTGCAACTATTTAAAAACAATGGATTCCCATTTTCATGGGAATGACAAAAAGAGGTTAGAAATTATATTAGATGCTTATTAAAAAAAGTAGGTAGCATATTGTGCAGTATGATTTATACTATGCGCTAAACGCTGTACGCTCTATGATATAATATATACGACATACGAGGAAAGAGGAAAGAGGAAACATTAATTGCCAAAAAAAGACTACTATGAAATCTTGGGAGTAAAAAAAGAAGCCACTCCCGAGGAAATAAAAAAGGCTTATAGAAAGCTTGCCCTTAAGTATCATCCTGATAGAAATTCATCTGATGGTGATGCCGAAAAAAAATTTAAAGAGATCAACGAAGCCAACCAAGTGCTTGGTAACCCGGAAAAGAGAGCAAGATACGATCAATTTGGTTCAGCCGAAGGTATGGGAGGATTTGATTTTCAAGGCAGAGGTTCTTCTGATTTCAGTAATTTCGGTGATTTTGGTGATATTTTTGAATCTTTTTTTGGGACGAAAACTCGAAGAAGTGAAAGAGGAACACATTCCCAAAGGGGAGCTAACTTAAGATATAATTTAGAAATAAGTTTCGAAGATGCTGCCTTTGGTAAAGAAACTAAAATTGAAGTTCCTGGTTGGGAAACTTGTCCAATATGTAAAGGAAGCAGAGCTAAACCCGGGACATCATCAACGACCTGTCCTGATTGCCATGGTACAGGCGAGATTAGAAGTAAACAAAATACAATGTTTGGTCAATTTGTTAATGTAAAAACCTGCCCTCGGTGTGCAGGTGAAGGAAAAATAATAAAGGATATATGTACTAATTGTAGGGGTACTGGGAAAGTAAAGAAAAATCGAATAGTAAAAGTAAAAATACCTGCTGGTGTCGATAGCGGTCATCGATTACGAATAACTGGAATGGGTGAACCTGGAGAACTAGGAGGACCCTCCGGAGATCTTTATATTGTTTTATATGTAAAACCACATAAAATATTTAAGCGAACAGATGTTGATATCAGTTGTACGCATTCAATTAGTTTTGTAAAGGCAGCATTGGGTGGAACAACTACCGTCCCTACCTTAGAAGAAAAGGCAAAACTAAAAATTCCTGCTGGCACTCAGCCAAATAGTGTCTTTAGGCTTAGAGGAAAAGGAATATTTAAAATTGGAACTCAACAGCGAGGAAATCAATATATTAAAGTTAAAGTAGATATTCCTAAAAGAATAAATGACGAACAAAGAAATTTATTATTAGAATATGCAAAATTAAGCGGTGAAGATATAGAGAAATTAGGAGAAAAAGGCATTTTTGAAAAAATTAAAAATGCTTTAGGATAAAACGATAATTAGTATTTCGTATATCGTATGTCGTATATAGTATAGCGCATAGGATAAGTCATTTATCAAGCTAAAAGCTTAAAACGAAAAACTAAAAACCATAATTCAAAATAAAAAACTAATTTTCCCCTTGATAGTTAATATTCTTGAACGTAATATACTTGCTAATTCTTTTGTTTCATATAAAAGCATTCTTCTAGTTGTTATTTACTTTCTTAGCATCTTTCAGTAAATTAATCTAACATATACTCTCTATTATCAGATTTAAAGTAATGATTAAAAACTTTCCTAAAATTTTAAGTTTTAAGCTATCATTTTGCGTTTTGCGCTTTTCGTTTTTCGCTGAATACGCAATACAATATACGATATACTAACTAATGCTTATTATATTCTCTTTTCTTCACGATATACGATATACGAAAAAAAGGAGGAATACTCATTACTAAAGTTGCTCTAAAAACACTTGGGTGCAAAGTAAACCAATACGAAACAGAAAGCATTATCAGCATTTTAAAAGATAAAGGATTTCAAATAGTAGATTTTCAACAAAATGCCGACATATACATAATAAATACCTGTACTGTCACACAGGAAGCAGATAGAAAATCGAAACAGATGATAAGAAAAGCTATCCGCCAAAATAGAAAATCAAAAATAATTGTAACCGGTTGTTATGCACAATCTGATTATGAAGATCTACAAAAGATAGAAGGGATTAGTCTGATAGCTGGGAATGGGGAAAAAGTTGATATTTTACAACAATTAGAAAAAATAGATTTCCATGATGCGGTTATTAGAGTGCGACCTACAAAATATCTGAAAAAATATGACAATATCCTTAAAAATAAATCAAGCAATTTGCATACCCGCGCCTGGCTAAAAATACAAGATGGCTGCAATAGATTCTGTACTTATTGTAAAGTTCCATATGTTAGAGGTCCTGCTCGAAGTAGATCTGTAGAAGACATATTGGAAGAAGTTTATGATTTAAGTAGTAATGGGGTTAAAGAAGTAGTTCTTACAGGAATTAATTTGGGCACATACGGCAGAGATATAGATAAAGGAAAAATAAATTTAGCAAAATTAATTTCTTTGATTAGCAATATTAAGGGAATAAAAAGAATTCGTTTAAGTTCAATAGAATTAATAGACATTGATGCTGAATTATTAGATGTTTTTAAAAACTGTTCCAAGTTTTGTCATCACCTTCATATTCCTTTGCAAAGTGGTGACGATAAAATTCTTAATCTTATGAATCGTCCTTACGATACCTCGGTTTTTTACCAAAAGATCTCTTCGATAAAAAAAACCTTACCTGATATAGCCATAACTACTGATATTATGGTTGGTTTTCCCAATGAAGACGATAACAGTTTCAGCAAAACTTTCAATTTTGCTAGAGAAATATACTTTGCAAAAATACACGTTTTTAAATATTCTAATCGTAAAGAATGTGTAGCAGCTTTACTGCTCAATAAAATCGATAATAGAACAAAAAAAGAGAGAAGCAAAAAATTACAGGACCTGTCTAAAGAACTATTTTATAATTTTCAAAAAAAATTCCTCAATTCGATTGCTGAAATCTTGGTCGAGGACGAGATAAAAGACAAAGAAGGAAAAATTTATTCTCGCGGTATCACCTCTAATTATATCAAAATAATAATTCCTGATTTTACCGGTAAAAAAAGTGAAATCGTTCAAGTCAAATTAAACCACATCTCTTCTAATTATATCGTTTCCTCACTGCAAACTAATTAGTCGTTAGTGAATAAATCTAGCTTAGAGCGTACAGCGTATAGAAAAACAGTATATAGTATTGAGTATCGAGTATACAGTCAAAAAAAATACAATAATACTAAATCGCTCACCTCATGTAAACATAATATTGCTTCCTGTTAAAAGGGATTGCCACGGCTTCGCCTCGCAATGACAGATTTAATTACTTTTATTTTTCTATTAATCTTTTAAATGACTTTCTGTTTTTTCATTCTGGTTCCTGGCTTCTATTCTCTTTCTTAAACCAACTAACCAGGTAACGAGTTCTACCCGCTCTACGTTATCAGGGCGTATGCAATACGCCCCTACTTCTTTTTTTAAACTTGAAACCCGTAACTTACAACTTATATCTTTAATTGAGTAATTGGTAAATAGGTAAATTGGTTAATTTAATAGCTATATACTAAATACTTGATATTCGATACTGATTTTATATTGCCAAAATAATAGTTTTATGTTATAATTATTTGTGCTTAAGTAAAAAGTTCGTTCTCCCCAAAAGAGTGGTATTCAAGACCACTCTTTTGTTATATATTAGACAATTATTTCACTTGAAACATTTTAATAGGAAGGAGGATAAAGTATATTACCTATGAATATAGATTTAACGAAAATATTAGATGAAATAGAAAAAGAAAAGGGAATATCTAAGGATATATTAATAGAGGCGATTGAATCAGCAATACTTTCGGCATATAAAAAAAACTATGCAAGCAATGTAGAAAATATAAAAATAGATATTTCTAAAGACAGCGGAGCGATTAAAGTGCTTACCGATAAAACAATTGTAAACAAAGTCTCAGACCCTTTAAAAGAAATTAGTATAGATGACTTGTCAATAAAAGATAAGGAAAAATATAATATTGGGGATACTACTTTAGTAGAAACTATGCCTAAAGAATTTGGAAGAATAGCTGCTCAAACAGCAAAACAAGTAATAGTCCAAAAAATTAGAGAAGCTGAAAGAAATGTAATTTATAAAAAATATATTGATAAAGAGAGAGATATTGTTACTGGAGTTGTGCTAAGGATAGAACATGGAAATGTCATTATAGATTTAGGAAGAACGGAAGCCATACTTTTACCTAACGAACAAATTAGAAATGAAGAATACTTCAAGGGTAAAAGAATTAAAATTTATATCCTTGAGGTAATAAAAACATCTAAAGGTCCCAAGATACTTGCCTCCAGAACCCATCCTGAATTATTAAAACGTTTATTTGAATTGGAAATCCCTGAGATTCATGAAGGACTTGTTGAAATTAAGAATATTGCTCGCGAAGCAGGTAAGCGATCAAAGGTTGCAGTTTATTCTAAGGATGAAAGGGTGGACCCCATAGGGGCATGCATAGGCGATAGGGGAGCACGGATAAAATTAATTATGCAGGAATTAAAAGATGAAAAAATTGATGTTATAAAATGGAGTGCTGATGAAAAAACATTAGTTGCCAATTCTTTAAGTCCGGCGAAAGTTTTACTGGTAAATCTTTTTGAAAACGAAAAGACCGCTACGGTAATTGTACCAGACCAGCAGCTTTCTTTGGCAATTGGAAAAGCAGGACAAAATGCAAGGCTTGCTGCAAAATTAAGCGGATGGAAAGTAGATATAAAAAGTGAATTGGAGTATAAAGAAGAAAAGAGTCCGGATTTAAAAAATGATTTAGAGAAAGAATAATATTAATTTTAAAAAGATATTTATATTGGTTGGCTGGTTAATTGGTTAACTGGTTAAAAAAATAGAAGAAAGAATAAAAAATGATAAAAAATCTAAAGATACCTGTAAGAACTTGTATCGGTTGTAAATGTAAAAAACCCAAAAAAGAGATGATTAGAATAATAAGAACACCTGATAAAAAAATAGAAATTGACAGGACAGGTAAAAAATCAGGAAGAGGAGCCTATATTTGCGGCAATGTTAAATGTTTGGATATTGCCTTTCGGGAAAATAGTTTAAAAAAATCCTTAAAGCAAGATATTCCACTGCCAACGCTTGATGAATTAAGAAAGGCTTTTTTAAAAAATATAGATGTAAATACAGATGATATTAGTTAATTAGTTAATTGGTTAATTGGTTAAGAAAATAAAAACAATTTAATCGGTGAATTGGTTAATCGGTCAATTGGTAAATTGATTTATTGGAGAATTAACTAACTGGTTAACAGGATAATTAAATACCCATGACTTACTCAATTGGTAAATTGGAGAATCGTTTAATCGGTAAATCGGCAAATTGGTTAATTGGTGAATTGGAGAATTGGTTAATATAATAATAATGTTATAATAATAGTAATATAATTTATTGTGGAGGCGATATACAATGAAGATTAGAGTGTATGAATTAGCTGAAGACTTAAAAATGCCAGCTAAAGAACTGATAGGATTTTTAAACAAAGAAGGAATTAAAGTTAAGAATCATATGAGTGCTTTAGATGAAGATACTATGGAATTAATTAAAGAAATTATTGATGCTGAAAAAGCGGTAAAAGCAAAAGAAAAGAAAAAACAACTAAAAATTGTAAAAATTAAAAAACTTCCGAATTTAAAGGAACTTTCTTCACAGCTGAAAATATCTTTATCAGAGTTGATACAAAAAATTATACAATTTGGAACAATCACTTCGATTGACAAGGAAATTCCTGTGAATATTTTAGAAAATATTGCTAAGGAATATGGATATAAGATAGAATTATCTGATAAATTAAAGAGTAAAAGCAGTCTCCAAAAAAAAGATAATATTGTAAAATTAATTGCAAAACCACCTGTCGTTACTGTAATAGGACATGTTGATCATGGTAAAACTACTCTTCTTGATGCCATTCGAAAGACAGATGTCACCAAAGGAGAAGTGGGGGGAATTACGCAGCGAATCGGAGCGTACCAAATTAATATAGATAAGAAAAATATTGTATTCATTGATACTCCGGGACATGAAGCTTTCACCACAATGAGGGCTCGAGGAGTAAAAGCTACAGACGTTGCAGTTTTAGTTGTGGCAGCAGATGATGGAGTAATGCCTCAAACCGTTGAAGCGATTAATCATGCAAAGGCAGCAAATGTTCCTATTATCGTAGCAATAAATAAAATTGATAAAGCTAATGCTAATGTCGAAAAAGTAAAAAAAGGACTGACCAAATATGACTTAATTTCGGAAGAATGGGGAGGAGAAACTCTAATGGTGGAAGTTTCTGCCCTTCAAAACAAAGGTATTGAAAAATTATTGGAAGCTATTTCATTGCAGGCAGAGCTGCTAGATTTAAAGGCAAATCCAGATATTCCGGCAAAAGGCTTAATAATAGAAACGAAATTAGACAAGGAAAGAGGAATCATTGCTTCAGTGTTAATTCAAGATGGGTCACTGAAGATTGGTGATTATTTCATTGCAGGGACATCCTATGGTAAAATCAGAAGCCTTGTTGACGACAAGGGGAAAAGCATTAAAAAAGCAGGACCTTCAGCTCCGGTTGGGATTATAGGTTTTTGTAAAATGCCTCTGGCAGGTGATAACTTCCAAATAGTACCCGATGATAAGCTCGCTAAAATTATAATCAACGAAAGGGAAGAAGAGGGAAGAAGTAAAATAGTAGAAAAATTAGAACTCTCTTTGGACAATTTATTCTTAGAGATAAAAGAAGGAAAGATAGATAAGTTAAATATAATTTTAAAGACGGATACGCAAGGTTCCTTAGATGCTTTGCAAGAGGCTATAAAAAAGATAAAAATTGAAAATGAAGAAGTAAAAATTGATATAATACACGCAGGTGTTGGAAATGTTAACGAAACGGATGTTATGCTGGCCTCTGCTTCCAAGGCAATAATAATTGGTTTTAATATTCGTCCTGATGCAAATGTCCAAAAAATAGCTAAGTCCGAGAAGGTAGACATCAGATTACATAAAATTATATATAATCTAATAGATGAAATTAAGTCCGCTTTAAAAGGTTACTTGAAACCAAAAATCGAAGAATATATCTGCGGACAAGCAGAAGTCAGAGAAATATTTAAAATACCTAAGATTGGCACCATTGCAGGAAGTTATGTATTAAGCGGAAAGCTATCAAATAATGATAATATACGAGTAATAAGAGACGGTAAGTTAATATATGAAGGTAAGGTATCTTCGCTAAAAAGATTTAAAGAAGATGTAAAAGAAGTTAATACTGGTTTTGAATGCGGAATCGGTGTAGAAAAATTTAATGATATAAAAATAAAAGACATACTTGAATTTTATACTTTTAAAGAAATTAAAGATAAAAAAATTATTTAGTCGTTAATGAATAAAAATAGCGTAGAACGTATACATTTGGTTACATAGTTAGTTAGTTACCTGGTTAGCTGGTTAGGGAATAAAGAGAATAGGAGCCAGAAGCCAGGAGTCAGAATAAGATAGTATATAAAATATAGTAAAGATTATTACCCGGTTAAGAAAATAGAAGACAAAATAAAAAAAACGGAAAAATAATTGCCAAGCTCTGATAAATTAGAGCGCGCAATAACAGAAATATTAATAAGCCGATAACCGATTACCTGGTAAACTGGTTAAACATTGAACTAGTTTAATTGGTAAATTGGTGAATTGGTAGATTGGGGAATTAGAATATGCCACTGCCCAAGAGAAAAGAACAGTTAGAGAAATTTCTTATAAGAGAAATTAACAATATAATATATCGAGAAATAAATGACCCAAGGATAAAATTTGTCACCATAACTAGAGTAAAGGTCTCGTCTGACCTAAAATATGCTGATATTTTTGTGACTATTTTTAATGATAGGAAACAACAAAAAAAAACTTTAGAAGGACTTAAAAATGCAACAAAATTTATAAGAGGCGAATTGGGAAAAGATTTAAAAATAAGATATGTACCGAATATAAAATTCATAATCGATAAGGACTTAGAACAGCAATACAAATTATTAAAAATAATTACTGAAATTAATGACCAACAGTTAGATTTAAAGAAAGATAGAAATAATGAATAGTTTTGATGAAATTAGCAAAATACTGCAGAAAAACAATAATTTTCTAATCACTTCCCATATAAATTTGGATGGAGATGGAATTGGTTCTGAACTTGCCCTTTATTCCATATTAAAAAAACTAAAGAAGAAACCCACTATATTAAATCAGGGTAAATTACCAAAAGTATATGATTTTTTACCCGGTGTTAATAAAGTACAATATTTATTAGAGGGTAATTATATTGACACAAAAAGCATAGATGTGGGGATAGCACTTGATTGTAGTAATGTCAAAAGAATGGGAAAGACGTATGAAATATTTAAAAACATAAAGACCATAATAAACATCGACCACCATACGAGCAACGAAAACTTTGGAGATTTAAATTATGTGGATAGTTCTGTTTCTTCGGTTGGAGAAATTATTTATAAACTGATTAAGTTTATAAATATAGATTTATTAGATGAAGATATCTCTACCTGCTTATTTACCTCCATATTAACTGATACCGGTTCGTTTAGATATTCAAACGTAAGTTCAAAGACATTTAAAATAGCTTCTGATTTAACTTCTTTTGGAATAAAGCCGCATTTAATTGCCGCTAATATTTATAATAGAAATACCTATCCCGGATTAAAATTACTAGGAGAAGCCCTTTCAACTTTAGAAGTGGCAGACTCTAATTATGTTTCATGGCTAACTATTACCCGAAAGATGTTAAATAATACTAAAGCAAATGATGAGGAGATAGAAGGAATAATTGATGTTGCCACAACTTTAGATAATACCGAAGTATCAATCTTATTCAGAGAGACTAAAGATAATAAAATAAAGATTAGTTTTCGCTCTAAAGGTAATTTTGACGTAAATAAATTTGCCGGAAAATTTAATGGTGGCGGCCATCCAAATGCTGCCGGTTGTTTATGTTCGGGAAAGATGTACAAAATTAAAGAAAAAATTCTTTCCGAGTTAATAAATGATATCAGGTATCTTAAGCGTAAAAGTTAGTTAATTAGTTGAGATAATAGAATTCAGGAGTCAATAGCCAGGAGCCAGAATAAGATAATATCGAGTATATGGTAAAGAAAATAATATCCAGTAACTAAAATAAAAAAATATTTTAATAATAGAAAAGATGATTGTAATATAAAATGAATGGTATTTTAAACATATTTAAACCAAAAGGAATTAGTTCACATCAAGTCGTAAAAGAGGTTAGAAATATCTTAAATATTCCCAAGGTGGGACATACGGGAACATTAGATCCCTCTGCTTCCGGTGTCCTATTGATATGTTTAGGACAAGCTACAAAAATAGCTGAATTTTTAGTAGGTATGAAAAAACACTATCAGGGTGAAATGACTTTAGGAATTACCACTGATTCCCAGGATGCAGAAGGCAAGATTATTGGGAAAAAGGAAGTCGGTACTGATATTGATGAAAAAAGGATTAGGGATATATTCCAAAAATATGAAGGTACGATTAGTCAGATACCTCCGATGTTTTCAGCAGCCCATTACAAGGGAAAAAGATTGTATCGTCTTGCCAGGAAAGGGATAGAAGTAAAAAGAAGTCCCAAGGAAGTAAAAATATATCAGTTTAATTTAATAAATTATGACCAAAGGATAAATCCAATAGTTAAATTCGAAGTTGTTTGTTCAAAAGGCACATACGTTAGAACATTGTGTAACGATATAGGTAATGAATTAGGTTGTGGAGCGCACTTATCAAGCTTATTAAGAAAAAAGGTTGGTAATTTTAGCATTGAAGATTCGATAAATTTAGAGGAATTTAGAGAGGATAAAACTTTAGGGAAGAGATATCTTATTAGCATTGATTCTGCTCTTGAAGGATTAAAGAAAATAACTGTAAAAAATGAAGCAACTAAAACCGTTTTAAACGGTGGGGTTATATCAAGCGGGCAGATTGTTGAAATTCCGGAAGAACTAAAGACAGGAAAAGACAAGTTTATTAAAATGTTTGATGCAAAAGGTAATTTACTGTCTATCGGCACTTCGATTAAAGAGGATGGGAAAAATATTTTCTTTAAGCCGGTTAAGGTTTTTAAAAATTATTAATTTAGCTAATTCGATGTAGATAATTAATTATGGAAGTTACAAGATATTCAAAAAATATCATATTGCCGAACAAAAAACGATATATTGCTTTAGGTGTCTTTGATGGCGTACACTTAGGACATCAAAAATTGATTAAACAAACCGTTGATAAGGCCAAAAAAAATGACGGAATAAGTATTGTTGTTACTTTTGACCCTCATCCCGATAAAATAATTAATCCGGAAAGCAATGTTTTCTTGTTAACCACGTTGGAGGAACGAAGAAGCTTAATTAAAGACTTAAATGTTGATGCTTTTCTTATTATTAAATTTAATAAGATGATGAGTAAACTGTCACCTGAAGATTTTATAAGTAAAATATTAGTCGATAGTTTGCAGGTAAAAGAACTTTTTGTAGGCTTTAATTATAAATTTGGTTTTCAGGGAAAAGGGAATACAGATATTTTAAGAGAATATGGTAAATCTTATAAATTTATAACCAATATATTAAAACCAGTGGTTGTAAATAATACCATAATTAGCAGCACTAGAATAAAAGATTATATCGGGTCAGGAGAAATCGAAAAAGCAAAAAAATTATTAGGACACGATATCACGATTTCAGGAAGAGTAATTTCCGGAAGAGGCAGAGGAAGAAAATTATTAAACTTTGCTACAGCTAATATCGAGACATCACCAAATAAGCTTATTCCCGTTAACGGAGTATATTTGGTAGAAATTAAAATTGATAATGGAAAATATTACGGCTTAATGAATATAGGAGTTAACCCAACTTTTAGAGAAACAGAACGCACTATTGAAGTTCACATTATAAACTTCAATAAAAAAATATATAATAAAAAAATAGTCGTTAATATATTGCAAAAAATAAGAGAAGAAAAATACTTTGACCATCCAAGTTTATTAAAGAAACAGATAGAAGATGATATTTTGACAGCCCATAAAATAATATCAAAATATAATCGATAAACAATGGTACCTTTCTTTCTATTTCTTTACGCAATACTCGATACGCAATACGCGATACTAATTTAGGTTGAAGGTCTTAGTTGTTTATGATAAAATATTTAAGGTATTATAATAAATTATAAAAAAATAAAAGGAGAGAATAATATGGTTTTTGCTAAAGATGATAAGGAAAAAGTAATAACAAAATATCAGCACCATACTAGTGATACTGGTTCATCAGAAGTTCAAATTGCTTTGTTAACTGAAAGAATAAATGATCTTACCGGACACCTAAATATCAATAAAAAGGATTTTCATTCAAAGCAAGGTCTATTGAAGATGGTGGGCAAAAGAAGAAAATTATTAAAGTATCTTAAAGATAATGACATTGCTAAATATCGAAATATTATTGAGTCACTAAATTTAAGAAAATAATTAGTCATTTGTGAATAATCGTTAGCCAATAAAACTAGCGTACAGCGTTTAGCGTATAGTATATAAAGTAATGAGTAGTAAGATGAGTAATAAGTAACGAGTGAAGGCAAGTATAGCATAATAGTGTAGAGGATATTAGTTATCCAGTTACCCAATTAATTTTAATCCTTAAACCGGATAACCGGGTAACCGGTAAACTGGCTAATTATCTTAACGAGACACGATTCACGAGATACGAGATACGAATTAAGGCTTACGGAAAAAAATTACCATAAAAAAAGGAGGAAGATAAATATTTAATGTTAGGAACTAAAGAAATTAAAATTAATTTGAATGGCAAAGTAATAAATATAGAAACCGGTAAAATTGCTAAACAGTCAGCCGGTTCGATTGTAGTTAGTTGTGAGGGAACTATTGTGCTGGTAACAGCAAACAGTTCCAAAGAACCACGCGAAGGGATAGACTTTTTCCCTTTAATGGTAGATTATGAGGAAAAATTTTATGCTGCAGGTAAAATACCAGGTGGGTTTTTCAAAAGAGAGGGTAGACCAAGCAAGAATGCCATATTAACCTCACGACTTATTGACCGCCCATTAAGGCCTTTGTTCCCCAAAGAATATAGAAATGATGTCCAGGTTATTGCTACCGTTTTGTCGTATGATCAAAAAAATTTACCGGATGTACTCGCTGTAATAGGAGCTTCTGCGGCTTTATGGATATCGGACATTCCTTTTCTAGGCCCCATAGGAGCCGTCAGGATTGGACTGGTAGAAAAAGAATTCATAGTTAATCCCGGCCCCGAGGAATCAGAAAACTCAGAATTAGACTTAATCATAGCTGGTACAAAAGATTCAATTATAATGATGGAAGGTGGGGCAAAAGAGGTATCCGAAGAAAATGTACTAAAGGCAATTGCTATTGCTCAGGAAGCGATTAAAACCATTGTAGAAGGCCAGGAAAAATTAGCCGATATTTTGGGAAAATCTAATATAAAAGAAGAAAAACAATATTCAGAAACAGCAAAATTGGAAGATAATTATCGTACAGAAATTAAAAATCTCTACGGAAAAGAAATTAAAAAATCAATATGTATAAGTGAAAAGAAGGAAAGAGAAAATGCATTAAAAAATATATCTAATCAGATTATTGAAAAACTATCCGCTGAGGGAGACAATTTATCCCTCTTGAAAAATGCCTATGATGAAGTTTACAAAGAGACTGTTCGTGATTTAATAATTCAGGAAAAAATAAGAGTAGACGGAAGAAAATTAGACGAAATACGGCCTATTAGCTGCGAAACTGGGGTGCTTCCTCGAGTTCATGGAAGTGCTTTATTTACCAGAGGTGAAACACAAGCCCTGGTTATCACTACCCTCGGAACCGTAAAAGATAGGCAATTCATAGATACTTTGGAAGACGAATCTTCAGAAAGGTTTTATCTGCATTATAATTTTCCGCCTTTTAGCGTTGGCGAGGTAAGACCAAGAAGAGGCCAATCAAGAAGAGAAATTGGTCATGGTTCGTTGGCAGAAATGGCTCTAAAAGCGGTAATTCCCCCGGAAGAAAAATTCCCTTATACTATTCGCTTAGTTTCTGAAATTTTAGAGTCAAATGGCTCTTCTTCTATGGCTTCTGTTTGCGGAGGAAGTCTATCCTTGTTTGACGCGGGAGTTGCTATTAAAAATCCGGTAGCCGGAGTTGCCATGGGATTAGTAAAAGATGGTGAAAATATAGAAATATTAACCGATATTTTAGGCTTAGAAGACCATTATGGTGATATGGACTTCAAAGCCACCGGAACCGACCAGGGCATTACCGCTATTCAAATGGACCTGAAAATTGCGGGCATCTCAAAAGATACAATGCAAGATGTTTTACAGAGGTCAAAAGAGGCAAGATTATTTATCCTTGAAAAAATGAATAAAACAATGTCTAAACCTAAAGAAGAATTATCTGATTATGCGCCAAAAATATTAGTTATAAATGTTGACCCCTCTAAAATTGGCATGGTAATCGGTCCCAGTGGTAAAAATATTAAAAAAATCATAGAAGTAACGGGTGCTTCTGTTGACATTAAAGATGATGGAGAAATATTTATAGCTGCAACAGACGGAAAAACTCTGAAGCAAGCAAAAAAGATGATTGAAGATTTGGTAAGAGAAGCCAAGGTTGGGGAAACATATGAAGGAAGAGTGACCAGGACAACCAATTTTGGAGCTTTTGTCGAAATTTTCCCCGGCAAAGAAGGCCTGGTCCATATCTCTAAATTGTCACATGAACGAATAAGGAGAGTTGAAGATGTAGTTAGGGTCAATGATAATATACTGGTTAAATGTATTGGAATTGATGATCAAGGTAGAGTTGACCTAAGAAAAATGGATAGCGATGAAAACAATATTGTAAACAATGATATTGATAAAAAAAATGAAAACTTAGATTAAAATTTATAATCGTAATATAAAAAATAACAGATAAAGAAGTGGATTTGGTGTAGTGGAGAATAATAAAATAGAAATAAAAATAGAAAAAGTAGAAGGATGCGAGGATTTACCTTTGCCTATTTCCGCAAGTAAATTCTCCTCCGGAGTTGATTTGCTATGCGCAGAAGCTGCAGATACTGTATTAAAAACGGGTAAGAGAAAATTAATTTCTACCGGGATCAAAATTATGATTCCTGAAGGTTATGAAGGTCAAATAAGACCTCGAAGCGGTCTATCTCTTAAACATGGTATTACGATTTTAAATACCCCGGGTACTATTGACTCAGACTATAGAGGTATTGTAAAGGTAATATTAATCAATTTAGGCGAAGAAGATTTTAAGATACAAAGAGGAGATAGAATAGCCCAATTAGTAATCCAAAAAATATTTTTCCCTAATTTTAAAATTGTAGAGACCCTGGATAAAACCAAAAGGGGAGAAGGCGGCTTCGGACATAGCGGCATAGGAACTAGCGGATAGCGTGGAGCGTAGAGCATAGAAATATAGTATCGCGTATTGCGTATCGAGTATCGCGTGAAGAAAATTAGGATTCAAGCGTAGGGGTTCGATTTATCGAACCCGTCTTTTTCGGGGCGGATGAATCCGCCCCTTACAGGAAAAAAAGGGACCATTCAAATGCTATTCTCTGACAAACTGGTTACTTAGTTGGTAAACTGGTTAACAGGTAACCTGTTTATGTAAATTTATGACTATAATCCTATTTACCCATCACATATTAGTCATCACTGTACCCTATACTATATACTCGATATACGATACGAACGGGATTTCTGTCTTCTTATTTTTATTCTCTTAATGAGATACGATTCACGAGATACGAGAGACGAATTTTGCTATACGCTAAACGCTGTACGCTACACGCTATAATATTTACGCGATACTCGATACGCAATACTCGATACTTTATTTTGGCGGAGGTATTCAATGACCACTGAATTAATCTTTGGTATGGTGGGAGGTCTGGGATTATTTTTATACGGAATGCAGCTGCTCAGTGATGGCTTACAAAAAATTACCGGTGATAAAATACAAAAAATTATGGAGTTGTTAACTAATAAGCCATTGATGGGTGTTGCAACCGGAACTTTATTAACCTCCATTATACAAAGTAGTAGTGCTACCGGTGTTATAACTGTTGGTTTTGTAAATGCAGGTTTGTTAAATTTAAAACAAGCAATAAGTGTGATTGCAGGAGCCAGCATCGGTACCACCATAACTGCTCAAATTGTTTCTTTTCGCTTGGAAAAATATGCTCTTCCCGCAATTGGCATAGGTTTTATCATTAATTTTTTAGCAAAAAAAAGAAGTTATAAATATTTTGGACAAATATTACTCGGCTTTGGCATATTATTCCTGGGTTTATACACCATGTCTAATGCAGTAAGCCCTTTAAGAAGTTACGCTCCTTTTATTAATTTATTAACAGGCATCTCTCATAACTTTTTTTTAGGCATAGTAGTCGCTACAATATTTACTGCGATAATTCAAAGTAGTAGTGCAACTATAGCCATTGTAATTGCCATGTCTTTGCAAGGCATGATTGATTTGGATACAGCAATACCGTTAATGTTAGGAAGTAACATCGGGACTTGCATTACAGTTTTAATTGCAAGCATAGGAAGTTCCATTACCGGAAAAAGGGTGGCACTTTCTCAATTAGTTTTTAAAACATTAGGAGTGTTGTTATTTTCATTATTTATAAGCAAATTTACCTATCTAGCGTCCTTAACCTCAATTAATATCCCAAGACAGATTGCAAATGCTCATACCATGTTTAACCTAATAGATACTATGATATTACTTCCTTTTCTAAATGTTTTTGTCAAACTTATTGTTAAAATATTGCCGGGTGAGGAAATTATATTAAAGAAGGGCCCGATTTATCTGAGTAAAGACATGATAAATACACCGTCTATAGCTTTGAGCCAGGCAACCAAAGAACTGGTTAGAATGGGTGAGATGGTTGAAAACATGTTAAATGATGTAATCATGTCTTTTATTCAAAATGACCTGAATCTCTTGAAAAATGTATATTTAAAAGAAGGGGTGGTAAATACTTTAGAAAAGGAAATTACCAAATATTTGGTCTTAATATCTCAACAGTCTTTAAGCCCTACGCAATCAAAAAGACTAACAGATTTGCTGAACATAGTTAATGATATAGAAAGAGTAGGGGATCATGCTGAAAATTTAGCTGAACTTGCCGAAGAAAAAATAAATGAAAAGCTTCCTTTTAGTGAAAAAGCTTTAGATGAACTAAAATCTATGTTTTCTAAAGTCCAATTTTCCTTAAATAAAACGATTTTAGCATTAAAAAATAGAGATATAGAGTTAGCTCGAGCGGTAGCTTTAAAAGAAGATGAAATTGATAATATAGAAAAAGGACTCCGTAATAATCACATAAATAGGCTAAACCAAGGCATTTGTTATCCGGAATCCGGTGTTATCTTTTTAGA